>JAAENP010000186.1 GCA_024224155.1 bacterium | reverse complement strand
TTGAGACAAGGAGGCCGATGAACCGCTAATCGTCGCTACGCTCCGAGGAGTGATCATGATCACCGGAACGAGTGATCACGATCACCGGAACGAGTGATCACGTTGCCCGGAATCGGCGATCACAATCAGCGGAATCCGCACGGGAGGCTCTTCAGGGCTTCTAGCAGTCTCTTAAGATCCGGCTTCCGAGCCCGCAGTTCTTGCCCCATGCAGCACTCATCCTTCGGACGGCAAAGAACCGGCTGGATCTCTATTAGCTTGTTTGGCTTCTCCTTTAGAGGCTTCTCGGGATAGCACACGAGCTCAGGTCCTACCGTGCTGGTCACTGACCTGCGCTTTTCCCATGCCGTAAAGATCCGCAGCTTCAGGGCAAGTCTGTAGCTGTCACACAAGACCTTGTCAGGAGAGGCCGTCGGACCATACTTGTCCACCAGCCCGGCCAGATCAGCGCTGATCATCTCATTGGCTCCTTCCGCCAGTGCCTCAAGCGCGGTGGAAGTCAAGTACTTCCGCGGTGTGCCGGATTCTCTCTGCAGTGCGAGGACCGCATCTCGGAAGGACCCTAGGTTCGCCAGTCGGTCGTGCATCCAAACATAGTGCTTCAAAGGGCCGGCCTTAAACTCCTTGATCGCGTAGACAGGAAGGCTGCTCGTTTCGTAGGTTGCGAGCGCCTGTCGTGCGGCCGAGGCGGCAAACGGCTTCAGGAGGATGTCTGTCAGAACACTCGTGTCAACGAAGGCTCTCTTCATCCCGCTCCTCCAAGATCGCGTCCAAACCTGGAGGGTCTACCAGGAAACCAACTGATGCCAAATGACCTGCATGCTCAACGACATCCGGGAAAGGAATATAGGGTTCCGCTTGGAGCTTCGTTACGACTCCAAGTAGGGCGTCGATCTGTGCCTCTTCGAGTGGATGGCCCTTTCTCCGCGTCAGCGCAATCTGTAACGTATTCACGAGGCCGCCGAAACCGTCTCCGAGACTCCTACAACAGAAAAGCTCGCGTACGGTACCGTGGAAATGCTGCAGGTCGTCATCCGCATCGACGTGTTCACCGTCACGATAGTGCTGAAGCGCACTTTGCAGGCGCGCCTCAGCTAGGTCGAGAAGCTTCGATGCCACACCCAGCACAGATTGACAGGACTCGCCTAGGGCGGGATAGAGAGCCGTAACAGGAACTGGCGCTTCGCTGGTTCCCGATCTGACTTCCTCAACAGAAACTCGTACTTCAAAGGCGTCGCTTTCGAGGTGGCCTGCTGACGAGCTCGTACCCTCTTTTCGTTCTCTGAGCCACTTCTCCATCGATAAGACGTCCGCTGTTTCGACCATCATTCGCCTCCGAAGAACAGATCCGAGCCGCGTTTCACAGTCTGATTCCATTGCTCGATCCACTCCACAGGATCAAGCTGGCTTGGTGTCATCTCCACGGTTGAATAGCAATCCACATCGAACACGATCCCCTGCTCCTTCCGGTGGAACTCCTTCAGCTCGCTGACGTTGGGTGGCGGGACAAAGTCGACCTTGCGACCTTCGACCTTGAGGCGGACGGTTACACCCTTTGTGGCTTCCTCGATTCGCGCTACGTACTCTGTTTCGGCAACATCTCCCTCGACTCCAAAGTGGGAGCCTTTGGGTGACCTCATGAGCTTCGTGGCCAGGATTGCCTCGGCAGCGTGCTCGCGGTCCGGATGCTTCTGGAAGTACAGGAATCGAGCTCCTACCCGATCCAAGATCTCCACTCCCAGAGTTTCCAAAGTAGGCTTGACGAAGCCACCCGCGATTTCGACGAGCGGCTTCAGCTTTCGGGATGGGAAGAACGCCACGATTCTGAGGCTTTGCAGGCCCACGCTCAACTCCAACTCGTTTCTGAGTCGAAAAATGGTCTCCCCCGGCTCCGCCTTTCGAGCCTCGAGGTCGGGCCAACGCCGCTTGGCGTCCGTCCAGACTTGTCCCGCCCTATCCCAGAGGGTCAGCGCAGCCGGGAACCGAAGCTCGAGTATCGCACGCTCAAGCTTGAACGAAGCCAGCGACAGAGCCATGGTTCTTGCACCCTCACGGTAGTGGAATGTGGAATCCTCCGAGCAACCCTAGCATGCTGATGCGGCCTCGACTCGTCAGGACCTCTTCTTGCTGATCACGGGTCTCAGAATGCGAGCGGCTGCCCAGCTAGCGCTGCCCTGGGGGAGTAGGCGCCACTCAAAACTCTAGCTGCATCGCTGATGCCAGCCTCTGCTGCCGTGCGTTGCCGCCACGGCAAGTTCAGCCCGCTGCCCCGGCAGGCCGTCTACGACAGGCTGCGACGAACCACGACCCAGAGTGTTTGCTCATTGTTTGCTCGGCTCGAAACCCGAGCCGGCGGCGAGCAGGCGAATACTCTGTAACTGTTTGATACTTAGAGAGTTAAATGGTGCCCAGGGGCGGAATCGAACCACCGACACCCTGATTTTCAGTCCTCCTGGACCGGCAGCCCTTCATGTCGGCCGGGACGCCGCGGTGCGCGCCAACGGTTCCAAAGTTTGGCGGTGGGGCTCAGGGCCGCAACGCCCACCCCGTGACTACGTGGAGCCGGGTGCCATCCGGCGGATCGGGCTGCTTCACGACATACAGGCTCTGCCCGTCCGACGAGACGTCGAAGGATCGCCCTAATGTATCGACGAAGTCCGTCTCGAAGACCTGGCGCGGCGCACCAAAGCTCAACGAGGGCTCCGTCGTGATCGCGACGCTCATCCAACGGTCGCCGCGGCGGTAGAAGATCTCGCCCGACGGACTCCAGACCGTCTCGAGGCCGCCGCCTTCGGAGATCTGCCTGACCACTGAGCCGTCGGGATAGGAGCGAATCCAGACCTCCCAGGCGCCCGTTTCGTTCGAGGAATACGCCACCCACTTACCGTCAGGGGAGAACGCCGCCCCCCACTGGTGGCTTCCGCCGTTGTCGACCCACTCGACACTCCTTTCCTCGAGGTCCAGGAAGCCGATCTGCGAGAGGCCCTGGGCCCGGCTGTAGATGGCAAGCACCCGATCGTCGGGCGACCAGGCGGAGATCCTCGCAGGCCACTCGTTCGGAATCGCGGACCAGGCCGCCGCGGTACCACCGACGGGCTCGATCCGGAGCGTCTCCTCGTTGTCGTCTTCGTAAGCGATCATCTCGCCTTCGTTGTTCCACACCGGCCATCCAGTTCGCCGGCCGGGCAGCCGTGTGCCGCGCCCGCTTGGGATGTCGTAGGCCCACACATAGCTTTCAACGTCCGCCACGTGGATGACCAGCTTGCGGTCGGTGGGGTCGAGGTCGAGAACGCCGTAGGCACCCTGCTGCACCGGAAGGAACTCCTGGTTCCCGTCCCGGTCGATGCGGGCCACGCCGCCGCGCGCTATTTCGGGGCCCCGCGCGAAGACCATCGTCCCGGAGTTGGAGAAGGCGAACTGAGCCTGTCCGATATCTGCGTCCATCACCACCTCGCGCATGACGGTGACCGGCTCGCCGGTGATCCGGCCCTCTTCGGTGTCGAACGGCACCGCGAGAAGGCTCCCTCCGCGGGCGAAGACGAGCCGATCGGGCTTCATCAGGCGAGCATCGTAGCCGCCCTCGAGAATCGTCCGGGTCTTGAAAGTCTCGAGATCCAACAGGGCGATGTCGGCGTAGTCGGTGCTGATCCCGTCGCGCAGCATGACGAGCGCCGACCCGCCCTGGGGGAGTACCTCCAGGAAGACCATGTCGGGTCTCGCGTGGAGCTCTTCCAGCTGTCCACTAGCCGCCGACACGCGCTGCAGTGTTCGGCTCTCATCGGCACCGAGGTAGATTGTGTCGTCTCCGGTCCACTGACCGCGTACCACGGTCTCGATCGGCGCGATGGTCTGCAGGCCGTCGCCGTTGGGCGCGACCCGCTTCAGCTTGTCCACGGTCACGAATCCGATCGAGCCGCCGTCGGGCGAGAAGAAAGCGTGGTGGGCGCCCTCCGTGCCGGGGATGGCCGCAGGCGGATCGAAGCCGGTGAGGTCCCGTCGGTACAGCCGCGAGCCACCGCCGGGCGACCTACCAACGTAGACCAGGAGCGTGCCGTCGGGTGACAGGGCCAGCAGGTTGCTGTCCACACCGAGAATAGCCAGGCCGAAGCCGAGTCCAGCATCGTCGGGCAGGCTGATCTCGGCGTGGAGCGGCGGCGACGGTGCTGGAGCACGATTTCTTACCAGCATCGTATAGGTGGCGACCGTCGCAAGGGCACCGGCGACGACGACGGCCGCGATCGTGCCAATCCAGCGACCGACCGAGTAGACTCCTCTGGTTGCAGGCGCCGACGCGCCGGCCACGGGCGACCCTTCGGTCGCAGCGCCCCCTGCCCTCAGCTCGCTCTCCAAGCCCTCGAGCTCGAGGTGGATCTCCCGCGCTGACTGGTAGCGCCGTTGCGGCTGCTTCTCGAGACATCGCCGCACGATACGGCCCAGGTGGTTTGGCAGCTCTTCCTTGAGCTGGGTCACCGAAGGCGGCTGCTCCTTCAAGACCGCAGAGATCACCGAAGCGGCGTTGTCGCCCTGAAACGGTGGCCGCCCCACCGCCATCTCGTACAGGAGGATTCCCAAAGAGAAGATGTCCGAGCGGTGGTCGATAGGCTTCGCTTGGACCTGCTCCGGTGACATGTACGGCACCGTCCCCAGGACCATCCCCGCCTGGGTCATCAGCTGGGTCTCGGCGTCCTCTGACTCCGACTCGGCCAGCTTGGCAAGACCAAAGTCCAGCACCTTCACCCGGCCGTCGTCGGTCACCATGACGTTGGCGGGCTTCAGATCTCGATGGACGATTCCTTTCTCGTGCGCTGCCGCGAGGGCGTCGGCGATCTGGATGGCCAGGGGAAAGAGCCTGTCGAGCTCGAAGCCCAGCGTCGGCAGGATTTGATCGAGGCTTTTTCCTTCCACCAGCTCCATTGTCAGGAGGTTGACGCCGTCCGCCTTTTCGACCGAGTGGATGGTGACGATGTTGGGGTGATTCAGAGCGGCGATCGCCTTCGCTTCGCGTTCGAAGCGCTCCAGCCGTTCGGGGTCGGTGGCGAGCTCTTCGGGCAGGACCTTGAGCGCAACCTCCCGGTCGAGCCTGGTGTCGGTCGCGCGCCAGACCTCGCCCATCGCCCCGGCCCCGAGCTTGGCGGTGATCTCGTAGTGAGAGAGCGTGCGGCCGATCATGCAGTTCCGGTGTTGAAGAGCCGGTCCATTGTAGAGGAACGCGATCGATCGCATGCACGCCGCCACGACCTCCGCGCGGTGGCCTCGGCGGAGCCTGGGTCGGGTTGCTGACTGGTCTCGCTGCGGAGTGCTCTGGCCCCCCCTCCTCCTGCGATGTCTGAGGGCTTTCGAGCCAGCGATCTACGACGAAGTGCGACAGACCACGACCCGAAGTGTTTGCTCATTGTTTGCTCGGCTCGAAATCCGGGCCGCCGACGAGCAGGCGAAAACTCTGTAACTGTCTGATATCTAGAGAGTTAAATGGTGCCCAGGGGCGGAATCGAACCACCGACACCCTGATTTTCAGTCAGGAGACAAGCTCCACTCGATCGACGAAGAATCTCTCTTGGAATCGAGCCACTGAGCGCCTACAGCCGCACACCACCACAAGAGCCCTTCGTTCAATCGCCATTTCTGATGCGCAACCGATTCGATGAGGCCCATTGTGGCAGCCGGATTCGTCCGATGCTGGAGCCGTGCGACACACGAACGCGTCACACGGACGTATTAGACCAGCCGTCGCTACGCCAACTGACTGATTCTCAGGAAGTTGGACGGAGGGCAGTGCAATATGGCTGGGACGCAGGGATTCGAACCCCGATTCCACGGGCCAGAGCCGTGTGTCCTACCATTGAACGACGTCCCAACGGGAAAAGACGCTAGCAAGAAGACCCGCCGAGCGTCAATCGGGGACACCATTCCTTGGTGTCCCCTCCCAACTCGTTTTCCGGAGGCGGAGCACCTCGACCGTCAGGCGTTGTAGCGGTCGAGCTCCGACCGCCACTGACCGCGTGTTAGTTACGCTTCTGGAGCTTGGCCCAGGTATCGCGCAGGGTGACCGTGCGATTGAAAACCGGATGCTCGGCCGAATGGTCCTTCGAGTCGGCACAGAAGTAGCCTTTGCGCTCGAACTGGAAGCTCTGCCCCGGTTTGGCTGCGGCAAGGCTGGGCTCGCCCCGCGCTTTGCTGTTCGTCGCGATTGAATCCACATTCAAGTTGTCGAGAAAGTTCCCGCCCTCTTCGACCTGGTTCGGGTCCTCTTTTGTGAACAGCTGGTCATAGAGCCGAACTTCGAGTGGTACCGAATGCCCGACCGACACCCAGTGAATCGTGCCGCGGACCTTGCGGCCATCCGGCGCTTGGCCGCCGCGCGTCTCGGGATCGTAGGTACAAAGCAGCTCGACGATCTCACCGGCGTCGTTCTTGACCACTTCGCGACAGGTGATGAAGTAGGCCCAGCGCAGCCGGACTTCGCGCCCGGGGCCCAGCCGGAAGAATTTCTTCGGCGGGTCTTCCATGAAATCGTCACGCTCGATCCAGAGCTCTCGGGAAAAAGGCACCGGGCGCGTACCCGCGGACTCATCTTCCGGATTGTTGACCGCCTCGAGCTCCTCGGTTTCACCCTCGGGATAGTTTTCGATCACGACCTTGATCGGATCGAGCACCACCATGCGGCGCAACGCCGTACGGTTCAGCTCCTCGCGCACGCAGTGCTGGAGCAATGCCATGTCGACCGTCGAGTCGGCTTTGGCGATGCCGATTCGATTGCAGAAATCCCGAACGGCGGCCGGCGGATAGCCGCGACGTCGGATCCCGGAGAGCGTCGGCATGCGCGGGTCGTCCCAACCCGAGACATGCCCCTCCTCGACCAGCCGTTTGAGCTTGCGCTTCGACAGCAGCGTGTGCGAGATGTTCAACCGCGCGAACTCGATCTGGCGCGACGGGAAGATCTCGAGGTTCTCGATGAACCAGTCGTAAAGGGGGCGGTGATCTTCGAACTCCAGAGTGCACAAGGAGTAGGTGACCTCCTCGAGTGAATCCGACTGACCGTGGGTGAAGTCATAGGTCGGGTAGATCGCCCACTCGTTGCCGCGGCGGTAGTGTTCGGCGTGCAGGATCCGGTACATCACCGGGTCTCGCATGTTGAGGTTGCCGGCGGCCATGTCGATCTTGGCTCGAAGCACCTTGGATCCGTCCGGGAAGTCTCCTCCTTTCATGCGCTCGAAGAGCTCCAGGTTCTCCTCGACGGTGCGATTCCGGTACGGGCTCTCGCGTCCCGGCTCGGTCAGTGTTCCGCGGTGCTCGCGAATCTCCTCGGCGGTCAGGTCGTCGACGTAGGCCTTGCCCTTCTTGATCAGGTCGAGCGCCCAGTCATAGAGCTGTTCGAAGTAGTCCGAGGCGTGGTACTCGCGGTCCTCCCAGTCGAAACCCAGCCAGCGCACGTCTTCGCGGATCGAATCGACGTACTCCTGACGCTCGGTCAACGGGTTCGAGTCGTCGAAGCGCAGGTTGCAAGGGCCACCGAACTCCTCGGCCAAGCCGAAGTTCAAACAGATCGCCTTGGCGTGGCCGATATGGAGATAGCCGTTGGGCTCGGGAGGAAACCGCGTGTGAACGATCGTGCGCTTTCCCGAAGCCAGCTCCTCCTCGATGATCGACTTGATGAAGTGACTGCCCGAAGGCTCCGCTGAATCGCCCAAGACTTACTCCTCGCCCGTTGGTCCGGTCCGATCGAGCCGGGCCAGCTGAGCCAGCTGAGCCAGCTGAGCCAGGGCCCGGTCAATTCTGGCAAGCGTACGGCCTCGACCGAGAATAGCCAAGGTCTCGAACATGCCGAATCCGACCGCCTTGCCAGTCGCGGCAACACGTACTGCGTGAATGATCTCGCCCAGCTTGATGCTCTTGCTCTCGACGAAGTCCCGCATGACTTGCTCGAGATGCCTTTCGTCAAACGCATCCATGGCGGCCAGCTCGCGCCGGAAATCGGCGAGCAGACCGGCTGCGTTTTCGGGACCGGCCAGACGCTTGTTCCAGGCCGACTCGTCGTAGTCGAGCTCGTCGTCGGCACGGTAGAAGTCCTCGAATTGGAGAACGTCTCCCGCCACCTTGATCCGGTCACCGGCCGCCGCCACGATCGCTCGTAGATCGGCCGCTTCCGCTGTATCCAGAGCCCAGCCGGCGCGCTCGGCGAACGGCCGGCACAACTCGAACCGCTCGCCGATCGAGAGCTCTTCCATGTGTCTCCCTTCGAAGGTCATGAGCTTGATCGGGTCAAAGCTCGCCGGCGACTTCTGCACCCGCTCCAGTGAAAAACTCTCGATCATCGCCGCCCGATCGAAGTGCTCGGTCTTGTCGTCGAGCGACCAGCCCAGCAGCACGAGATAGTTGAGCAGCGCTTCGGGCAGGAACCCGATCGTCTCGTAGAAGTCGACGATCACCGGATTGAAGGTCTCAGCGTCCGGAGACAGGCCGATGGTTCGGGCGATCTCCTCGCCGTGCTCCGTGAGGCGCGCGAACTCCGGGTGTTTCAGATACTTGGCGAGCTTCCTCTTGGAAAGCTTGTTCTTGGATCCGGGCTCGGCAACATAGGGTAGGTGGGCGTACTCGGGCAGTTCGTAGCCCAGACTCTCGGCGATGAAGATCTGGCGGGGCGTGTTTGAAAGGTGCTCTTCGGCTCGAATCACGTGACTGATCGCCATCTCGTGGTCGTCTACTACCGAGGCCAGATGGTAGAGGCAGGAGCCGTCGGCCCGCTGGATCACGTGATCTTGCTCGCGCTTCCACTCGAAGGCCATGTCGCCGCGAATCAGATCCGTAAAACGGCATTCGCCCGCGCGCGGCATCTCGAGACGCACCACCGCCTGCCGTCCCTCGGACTCGAAACGCTCGCGATCGGCCTCGGCCTCCGCCCGGAAACGGCGGCTGTAGATGAACTTCCGATTGTCGGCCTCCGCCTGTTTGCGCTCCTCGGCGAGATCCTCGGAGCTGGCGTAGTCATGGTACGCGTGCCCCGAGGCCAGCAGCCGATCCACGGCTGCCTGATAGAGCTCGCCTCTCTGCGACTGATAGTAGGGCCCGTAGTCGCCGCCCACCTCGGGTCCCTCGTCCCAGTCGATGCCCAGCCAGCGGAAGCCATCGAGAATCGGTGCCAGGGTCTCGTCCAGATTGCGCTCACGATCGGTGTCGTCGACTCTGAGGACGAAGCAGCCGCCCCGACTGCGCGAAAACAGCCAGTTGAACAGTGCCGTGCGCACGCCTCCGATGTGGAGGTAGCCGGTCGGGGACGGAGCGAAGCGGGTGCGGACCATGATTGTGCCGTGGAGGTGACCGCGCCGGCGCTAGCCCAGCGCGAAGAACGAAGCATACGGCAAAAGCGAACGTCTGCGCCTCGGCGCCGCTCGGCAGGCAATCCTCCAGGGGACGGCTCGGGCAAGAGGCCTGCACAGGTGGGCCCTCGCCTGCGCTCCGCTGCGCGCAGACCAGCATGGACCTTCGAGAGTTCTTCTCGAGCGCTTGCGGAGAGCCCCCTGAGCGGATTGCATGCCGGCTCGGCTAGCCTCGGCGCAGCTTGCCAACGGCACCACGCAGTCCGGCATCGTGTGCCGCGCCGAAGCCTTTTCTCGACACCGAGAATGAAAGGCCGGCCGTGTGCGCCTCGCAGCGAGCCTCTCTTCGCTCGCGGAGAGGCGGCACCGGCGGCTCGCTATCGGTTGGCACACCACCGCATATCCGAACGTCGGGGGAAGGAGTCCCGAACCGTCTTGGATTGACATACAATGTCCGCCTTCGACCGGGAGAGGTGCCGGAGTGGTCGAACGGACCTGCTTGCTAAGCAGGCGACCGGGGTAACTTGGTCCGGGGGTTCGAATCCCCCCCTCTCCGCCATCATTCTTACTCCTCGAAACCTGCCCTGCGGGGCGAACCGCAGAAGGGAGAACGGCCATGGCCTCCTGGTCCCCAACCGACGTCGATCTGGTCGCCGTCAATACGATCCGATTCCTGGCCGTCGACATGGTCGAGCGCGCCAACTCGGGCCACCCGGGCGCACCCATGGGCCTCGCTGCCCTCGGCTACACTCTCTTCGCCCGCCATTTGAGACACAGCCCGACCAACCCCGAATGGCCCAACCGGGACCGGTTCGTGCTTTCCTGCGGACACGCCTCGGCCCTTATCTATGGATTGCTGCATCTGTCGGGTTACGACCTCTCGCTCGACGAGATCAAGAACTTCCGCCAGTTCGGTTCCAAGACACCCGGCCACCCCGAGTACGGCTTGACGCCGGGTGTCGAGACTACGACCGGCCCGCTCGGTCAGGGCATCTCCACGGCGGTCGGTATGGCCATCGCGCACGAGCGGTTGGCCGCCGAGTTCAACCAACCCGATCTGACGCTCTTCGACTACCGCACCTGGGTACTGGCCAGTGACGGAGACCTGATGGAGGGCGTCGCGTCCGAGGCCTGTTCCCTCGCCGGTCACCTGAAGCTCGGATCGCTCAAGGTGTTCTGGGACGACAACCGCATTTCAATCGATGGCTCAACCGACCTTTCTTTCTCGGAAAACGTCGCCCAGCGCTTTGCCGCCTACGGCTGGAACATTCTGCGAGTCGAAGACGGCAACGACCTCGCCGCTCTCGACGCCGCGGCCAAGCTCGCGGCGGAAGAGACCGAACGACCGACCCTTGTCGTCGTCCGCACCCACATCGGCTTCGGCAGCCCCAACAAGCAGGACTCCTCATCGGCGCACGGCTCGCCACTGGGAAAAGACGAGGTCGAGCTGACCAAGAAGGCTCTCGGCTGGCCGCTGGATCCGAGGTTCCACATCCCCGAGGAGACCCGCGAGGCCTTCTCGACCACCGTTTCTCGCGGCAAACGGCTCGAGGCCGAGTGGAAGGCGCTTCGGCAAACCCACCGCGAGCGCCACGGCGAGCAGGCCGCCGAGCTCGATCGACGACTCGCAAGCCATCTTCCCGAGGGTTGGGAGAGCTCGCTACCCGTCTTCACCCCCGCCGACGGCCCGGTCGCGACTCGCAAGGCCTCCGGGGCGGTCCTCAACGCCTTGGCGCCGGTGTTTCCGGAGTTCGTAACCGGTTCGGCGGACTTGACCGGCTCGGTCAACACCTACCTCAGCGACGACGGCGACTTCTCGGCATCCGACCGGCTGGCTCGCAACTTTCGCTACGGTGTTCGCGAGCACGCCATGGGCGCGATTCTCAATGGCCTGGCGCTGTCGAAGGCGTTCATTCCCTATGCCGGCACCTTCCTCGTGTTTTCGGATTACATGCGCGCCTCGGTGCGTCTGGCGGCGTTGATGGAGATCGGCTCGATCTTCGTCTTTACCCACGATTCGATCTTCCTCGGAGAAGACGGACCGACCCATCAGCCGGAGGGCCATCTGGCCTCGTTGCGCGCGGTTCCTCAGCTGACCGTCCTGCGACCCGCCGACGCCAACGAGGTTGCGGCCGCCTGGGCGGTGGCTCTCGAGCGCCGCGACCGGCCAAGCGCCATCGTATTGACCCGGCAGAAGCTGCCGATTCTCGAGCAAACCGCGGAGCTCGCCCGCGACGGTGTCGCTCGCGGTGGCTACATCCTGTCCGAGGCTCCCGGGGGCTCGCCCGGGGGGCTGCTGATCGCGACCGGCTCCGAGGTCGCGATCGCCCTCGAAGCCCAAGCTCTGCTCGCTGCCGAGGGCGTCGAAGCTCGGGTCGTGAGCCTGCCTTCATGGGAGCTGTTCGAGGCGCAGAATGCCGAGTACCGCGAGAGTGTTTTGCCCGCTTGGGTCACGGCCAGGGTCTCGGTCGAGGCCGGCGCGTCCCTGGGCTGGCATCGATACGTCGGCAGCCAGGGCGCGACCGTCGCGGTCGACCGCTTCGGCGCCTCGGCTCCGTATGCCGACCTTCTCGAGCCTTTCGGTTTCACGCCGACCCAAGTCGCCGGTCGCCTGAAAGCTCTGTTGTCGGACTAGTCAGCTCGCACATGCCAGCGGCATCGACTGGCGAAGGCTCCCGGCCAAGGGTAGATTGTGGCCGTCGCCGACCACCGCAAGATCCGAATCCGGCTCGATGAACCTCGCTCGACCAGCTCGCCGCTCGCTTCCCGGGCTGCTCTCTTGGCCGCTCTTCTGGTTGCTGGTGCAGGCGGCGTGCGTGTTTCTGCTGCTCGAGATCTCGGGCAGCCTCGAGGCAACGGTGGTTCCGGACACCCCGAGTTACAGGCAAGCGGCGCTGGCTCCGTCGTTGTCGCAGGCGCTCACGAGCCACCGCACCCTCGGGTATCCCCTGTTCATGAAGAGCCTTGGCTTGAGAGCAGACCGCGGGCACGCGGGTAACCAGGCGCGCCACGGTCATCGGGTCTTCCGGAGGATCCCGCCGACCCAGGCGCTGGTGTTCCTGGCAGCGGTTCTGCTCCTATGGCTCTCTATCCGTGTTTACACAGGATCCGCATGGCTCGCCTTGGCCTTCGTGAGCCCCCTCTACTACGCGAGCATCTGGAGAATCGTCGACCGCATCCAGCCCGACTTCCTGGCCGCGGCCCTGGCGCTGGTCTCGGTGTCCTTGCTCCTTCTGGTTGCGTCGAGGCCTCGGACACGGCTGCTCTGGATCGCCCTGACGCTATCCGTCTTCGCCACCTATCTGGTCCGACCGGGCTATGTCTTCCTGGTAGCCCTGATTCCGCTCATGGGTGTCTTGCTGCGTCTGGCCTACGCCAATCGCCGCCTTGCTTCGAGTCTGATCCTAGGACTCGGCTTGCTCGCGGCCACTGCCCTACCCTTTCTTTCCTTCAACCTCCTGCGCTGGACCCTGGTGGGCGACTTCGCCCTGGTCTCCTTCGGAGGCTACAACCTGATCGGCGTTACGGCCTCTCTGCTGGACCGAAGCCTGGTGGACGGGCTTTCCCGAAACCGGGATCTGGCCGACGACATACTGCGCGATCGCGAGCTGAAAGGCTGGCAGCCCATGCCGCTCGGAGGCGATATCCTGGTCTGGCATTCTCAGCACAATTTCAACATCTACCGAATCGCCGTCGGACACGCGGCCGCGGGAATACAGACCCAACGAGCCAGCGACGACCTCGCGGACCGGAGGACGCCTCATATCCAGATTGAGACCAACCGAGTCCTCAAACGGCTGTCCTGGGACATCATCCGAAAGAAGCCACTGCACTATGCGCAATGGGTTCGGGACACCGTCGTCGTCTCGATGCTCCGGACGGTGGCAGAGCCCGGTATTCGCTGGCCGGCGATCCTGACCGCTCTGTCACTCCCGTTCGGACTCCGGCTAAGGCGCGCCGGCGCCTACTCCACGGACAGCGAGACGACCCGAAAAACAGACCGACTTCTGGTCCTCTCTGTCCTGGGCCTCACGTTCTTTCTTTTACATGCCATCCTCGTAGCGCTCGTGGACCTACCCTACCCACGCTTCTTCTATGCCATGGTTCTCCTGCTGCCTTCGGTTCTCTGCGGCGTCCTCTTCGAGATCTGGCGCTCGATCGACAACGGGCTCCGGCGGCGAGGTGTTTCCGGGAGCGTCCTGCGAATCTCGGTAGTCCCGGCTTTGGCGCTGGTGCTCGTCCCCAACGCAATGCACCTCTACCGCGGAGCCGTGAGTCAAACCACGGCAGAAGCCGCTTCGCTCTGGATCAGGAAGACGGCGGGCTTCCTGAGCCAGAGAACTGTCGCCACCGAAACCTCTCCTCTGAATCTCAAGGCAAGGGAATCCGAGGGCCCCGCGCTGGTACCGCTGGAACTGCACTGGCACGAGCTCTCCGAACCGCCCCCTCTTTCGCTCGATCTGGCGGATTTCGAGGTGTTTCCGGAATCGAGACTCGACGGACCCGATCGACACTTCTATCTGAGTCGCATCGAGCGCATCGACGCCAGGAACGTCGCGACCCTGGAAGCACAGCTCTTCAGGCGAAGGGGGCCGACGCTGGTTGTCCTTGCCCACCCCTGGCGTGTCTACGGAGGTCGAGCCGGTGGCAAGGTTCCGACCCTGCATCCCGTCGCCTGGAGTCGGCGAACCAAGCAAGGACTCCAGGCGGGCCTGCCGAGTCGTTTCCGAGCCGGCCAGGTGATCTCCCTCGACGTCTCCCTCTCCTGGGAGCAGATTCCGGACTGCGAGCTGACGCTTGGAGGAGAGAAGGTCGAACTACACGCCTATCGACGCAGCCAACATCGGCCGTCGCTCATGACACCCCGGACCCTGCTGGCGACCGACACCACAAGCCTCCTGTTCGAGTGCCCGGACAGCGCCCTGATGTCGCCCGAGCCGGCCGTCTCGGTAATCCGGTGGCTTCCGACCGCCACCACTACTGCAGGCTGAACCGAATCGTCAGGTTCAGGTAGACCGAAACCGGCTTGCCGGCCCTCATGGCCGGGCGAAACCTCCACTGGCGAGCGGTCTCCGCCGCCTCTTCGCTCAACCCGAATGGCAGCCCCTTGAGGATCTTCACCCGATTGACGTCGCCGTTGGCGTCCACGACGGCTTCGAGGATAACCACGCCCTGAATGCGCGCCTGGCGCCCCTCTTCGGTATACCGGGGCGAGGGGAAATAGATCTTCACGGGCGGCGAGATGTCGCCGCCAAGCTGGTACACCGGTCCGAACGGACCGTCCGAGGGTGGGGCATCGGGAATGCCGAATACGACGCCATCGAGTGCAACATCGACATCCGGAGCTTCCGCTTCCGCCAGCAGGAGGGGCTCGGGCTCCTCGGGCGTGGGATCCGGAATCGGGATGACGCGTTTCTTCTCCTTCTTCTTCGGTTGCAGCTGATCCGCCTTTGGAGGCGGCGGCGCGAAGCGAACCTGCTGAACGATATAGACCGGCTTCGCCGGCCCCGCCGGCCGCAGCACCGCCTGAGCCGCCGGGAACTGAAGCAGAAAGAACACGATGTGCGCCGCAATGGCCGCGCCGACCGCCAACCGCAGCCCGCGTTTCTCGTTGGTGTCATCGGAATCCAGCTGGGGCACGTAGCCGAGATGCGACTTGATCACCTTCTCGCCGTTGCCGCCGAAGCGTTGCCAACTGGAGCTTCTCTCAAACATTACAAAAAACCCGGGCCGAGTTCCCTGGAGCCCTCGCACTGTCGATAAGCAACTACGAGGCCAACACCAATGCAGTTTGCCGCCTCAGGGGCGCGCTGACAGCAGCGCGGTCAGAGGCTCGATCGGCAGCGCCTCGCGCACATTGCCGTCGCGGCCGCGGACGGTGGTCGCCCGCAGCAACGAATTGTAGACGGCCTCCTCGACCGCCTCCACCGTGGCCAGAAAGAGCGGGCTCATCCGATCGTTGGCCAGGAGCCTCGATTCTCGGATGTTTCCCGGGCCGGCCAGATTCTCGGTCGAGAAGGCAATCACGAAGTCTCCCGAGCCGTTGGACATGAAGCCGCCGGTGCGTGCCAACCCCAAAACCGCCCGCCGGGCCAGGCGCTCGAGGTTACGCGAAGAAAGCGGTGCGTCGGTCGCCAGGACGATCATGCAGGAGCCCCGATCATCGATCGGGGCCGGAGCCTCTTCGGTCTCGAGAGCCTCGCGGAAGCTGTAGCGACCCAGCGTCTCTCCCACACGCAAGCCGTCAATGGTCAAGACCCCGCCGAAGTTGGTCTGCACCAGAGCACCGACGGCGTAGCCACCCAGGGACTCGGGCAGGCGCCGGGACGAGGTCCCGATCCCACCCTTCCATCCAAAAGCGCTGGTTCCGGTTCCGGCGCCGACACTGCCTTCCTCGACCGGTCCCCGGCTCGCTGATTCGATCGCGGCGATGACGTCCTCCTGGGTCACGTGAAGTCCTCGAATGTCGTTCAGGTAGCCATCGTTGGTCTCGCCGACCACGGCGTTGACCGACCGGACCGCTTCGTGGCCGGGGCGAGCGAGCGTCCAGCGCACGACCGCCTCGATCGCCCGGCCGACCGAGAGCGTGTTGGTCAGAACGATCGGAGTCTCGATGTTGCCGAGCTCGTGAACCTGGAGAAACCCAGCCGCCTTGCCGAAGCCGTTGCCGACGTAGACGGCGGCAGGAACCTTGGCGACGAACAGATCGCCGCCATGGGGCAAGATCGCGGTGACCCCGGTGCGCACGCCCTCGCCACGCACTATCGTCCGGTGACCGACACGCACTCCCTCGACATCGGTGATGCCGTTTTGCGGCCCCGGCTGAAGGACTCCCGGCCGGATCCCGAGGTCTCGGGCTCGGGGCCGCCCAATTGCTTCGGCCACCACCGGTGGCGTCCCGATCGACCCAAGCAACAGGATCGCAACGAAAGGTTTGAATGCTCTCACCCTCGACTCCTTCTAGAGATCGATCTCGGCCTCGCGCTCCCCGGCGGCGACCGCAATCGCCGCGCGCGCCGCGACCTCGAGCGGATCGACGACCTCGACCCCGAGCGGGCTTCCAGGCCCTCGGGGGCTGAGAACCAGGGGTATCTCGGTGCAGGCGGTCACGACCAGATCCCCTCCCGCATCCCTCAGCAGAGCAACCGCTCGCTCGAGGGCGCACTGCAACCGGTCTCGATGCTCGGGCTGCCGGTGAGCGCCGCCCTTGATGCCGGGCTGCTTGGCGGTACCGTAGATCGAGGCCATCACCAGCGACTCTTGGAGCCGTTCGCCGCCCGGTAGATCCAGCAGACTCATCGCGTCCAAGCCGTGTGCCGCGCAGGCTTTCTGGTACAGCCCCGCCACGAGCGTTCCGGTCGTCGCGAGGAGACCGACCGTCCGGACCGCGCTTCGGCCTCGAACGTGGGCGATCGTCTCGCTCACGAGGTCGAGAATCGGCAGGATCTTC
This sequence comes from bacterium, assembly GCA_024224155.1. Taxonomy (NCBI): domain Bacteria; species bacterium. Next base: position 14,331 of record JAAENP010000186.1, on the reverse strand, counting down.
GCCGCTCTCAGCTCGGGCAGGACGACGTGGGCCGCGTTGCAGGCGATGACCGCGAAGTCGGCGCCGACCCCGTCGCCCGCCCCTCCTGCCGCCTCGAGAGCCCGCAGGCTACGCTCGAGCCAGGGAAGCGGCGAAGGCCCTCGGCCCAGGACGTATTCCGTGCGGTCCGGCGTGCCGGGAAGAGACGAAACCAGGAAGGGCGGGTAGTCCCGATCGCCGAGGACCGTCCCAAGAGCTCGCGCCTCGGCCTCCCGCAAGAGTAACCGTTCGAAGCGGATGTGCGCGTGCGGGCCGAGACCACCGACGATACCGAGGACCCTGGCCCAGGCACTCTCGCCGCGCGCTACCGGTTGATCTGGCATGAAGCTGTCCGCCGATCGGGCCAGGCTTCCGCTACTCTCCCAGCGCCGCGTAGCGCACCAGCCGATAACGGTACTTGGCAGCCGCCCGGATGCGCTGCGCCAAGGGCTCGTGCCTAGCGTCATCCCAAACCGCGTACTTGTCCACCAGCCTGCCCGCACGCTCGGCGTCACCCGTCGATTGGATCGCCAAGACCTCGGCGAGCAAGGCGGCGACGGTTTCGTGATAGCTCTCATAGTCGATGGTGAGGCGGCCGTCGTCACTCCAGGACAGGAGTCCGTGCTCCAGGAAGAAGTTCATCTGCATGAGCTGCATGGTCTGGTACGGCTGGGCCCGGCGCGGCTTCACCGCCTGCAGGGTGCGCCGTACGCCATCGGCGTAGACCGAGCGCAGGCCGGCGGCATCGTAGTAGCCGCTCTCGGCCAATGCCGGCGCGGCATAGAGCGACACCAGATCGGACTTCAGCTCTTCGATCAGATCCGAAGACTCGGCCAGTGCCTGCGCCAGGTCTCCCCCCTCGGCGGTGGCCGACGGCCCGAGGTAGTGCCCCACCTCGTGCCAGAGAGTACGGTTGAAGTTGCCCTCCAGGGTGAGATCGTCGGCGTGTCCAGGCGCGACCGCCGCGGCCCAACCGGCTTTGGTGTTCGCAAACAGGTCGGGGTGGGTCATGATGTTGTAGCGCAACATGATGGTGCGGCCGTACTTGCGGGCGTGATCGGCATCGTTGGGCAGGATTGTGGCGGTGTTGGTTCCGCGAGCCTGCCCGAAGTCCGCGATCACGTGGTAGACCCCGACCGGAATGTCCGACGACACTCGCTTGTGGTGCCCGTAGGGCAGGCTGTCCTCCAGTCTCTGGAGGCCACCTATAGCCGCGGCGAGTTTGTCCGTGCGTTCCTCATCGCGCAGCAGGACATTGGCGCTAAAGAAGCTCTTCACCCCGAGCAATTCATCGTCGTAGGTCTCATAGCTGCCGATCTGGCCGTTCAAGCGCCCAAATCGGCCCCTGACCCACGAGGCGTCGCCGGCCTCGTAGTCGTCGGCCAGAAGATCGCGGGCGCGGTTGCCGAGATAGGCTGCGAAGTCCGCGTCTTCGGGCCTGATGGTCTCTGCGGCGTGCCGCAAGTGATCGTATACCTCGAGAATCTCATCGGCGTAGCCCACCGAGTACGGCACCGCATAGAAGCCGGTCGGCTGTGCATCGATGTCGGATCGGGCGAGCCCGGCGGCAAGCTCCGCCAGCTGCTGCCCCAGACGCGGATGCATCAAGGCAAGCTCGGAGTGTCCTTCCAACGCAGCCAGGTCGGCTTCGAGCTTGTCAGGTGTCACCCTTCGTACCACCGAACGCACATCCAGGATCGAATCGCGCTCTTCTGGGTGCTCTTCGAGCCAGGCCCGGAGCTCTTCGCGGGTCACGTCGGCCGGATAGACGTTCTTGCCCGGCACCTCGGCGGCAACCGGAAGAAACGGAGTCCGACGATTGTCGAGCGTCGTCGCGATCGGCCCCTTGAATACTCGAAACAGATCCAGCAGGTCTCCGGTCACGCGCGAGGCCTCCTCGCTGTGGGCGAGCTCGTCGTGCTTAGCCTCCAGCTCAGCCAGGGCTTCGAGGCTCTGCGGGTGAACCGACTCGAGGTAGAGACGATGCAGAATCCGTCCCGCCGCCAGCAGATCGTCGACCGTCATCCGCTCGGCTTCGGTGAGACCCGACAGGTCCGGCTTCAGACGAACGATCAGCGTGCGCTCGAGAATCGGTTCGATGTCGCCGGCGCTCCAATAGCCGGGTGGCAACTCGGCCCCGCTTGCCGTAACCGCAAGCCCCAGTGCCATCAAGGAGCCGATGCCCCAATAGCGTTCCCAGAGTCTTCCGATGCGGGCAAGTCGATTCCTCTGCATGGCACTCCTCGGTTCATGTTCCAGCCTGCCCCGCGAGCCCAAGCTAGCCCCGGCAAGCCACTGACTACTAGTCTGCGAAATCGTTGCCCACCAGAGCCGGCGCGTCGGTTTCCGGCACATGGCAAGAGACGCAGACCCACCGCGCTCCCACGACCTTGCCGCCGATCTCATCGGTGTCGCCACGCAGGCTCACGTAGTGACTGACCGGGATCGCCGTCGGGTCTTCTTCGTCGGGAGCCCTCCAGTCGGGTGTGTGGCAATCGACGCACCAGTTCTCTTCCCGCGTGATCGGCATGAAGTCGGCCACCGCGTGCGGTGCCAGGGGAGGAGCACTCGCGAAGGCGCGGCCGACCGGCGGCCTGTCGCCGGGATCGCTGCTGTTGACCATGGGCACCGGCGGCACCGGCACCTCGAAGACGCTGCCCTTGGCCAGGCCGACCTCGGCATCTGGTATCGGCTCTGCCGAGTCTTGCGCAACTACCAGACCGACGCCGCCCGAACCCGCCACCAGAAGAAGTCCGAGTGCGACCAACAGAGTGACTGGCTTACTCATGATCAGGCTCCCTTCGCCTTGAAGACCCGGACGGCGCACTTCTTGAAGTCCGTCTCCTTGGAGATCGGGCAGGTTGCGTCGAGAGTCACTTTGTTGATGAAGACGCCCTCGTCGAACCAGGGCACGAAGACCATGCCCCGCGGCATCGTGTTGCGGCCGGCGGTCTCCACCCGGGCTTGGATCTTGCCGCGGCGCGACTCGATCCATGCCAGGTCATCTTGCGCCAAGCCGCGCTTCTTGGCGTCGTCCGGGTGCATGAAGAGCTGCGCCGTCGGCACCGCGGCGTGGAGCTCCGGCACGCGCCGAGTCATCGAGCCCGAGTGCCAGTGCTCGAGCACCCGGCCGGTCGACAGCCACAGCGGATACTCGGCGTCGGGGCTCTCGGCCGGCGCGGCGTAGGGACGGAAGAAGATCTTCGCCCGTCCCGCGAGAGAGGTCTTGTCGGCCGCGGTCACCCCGTCGAGGTCACCGCTCGGCAGCGCCTTCAAGGCGCCACCGTAGAACTCGAAGCCCGACCCCTGCTTGACGTAAGAATCGTCCTCCTCGTTGAAACGCCATCGGGTCTCGCGGCCGTCGATGACCGGCCAGCGCAGGCCGCGAACGTCGTCGCGATAGTAGGTGTCGAAGTCGGCCAGATCGTGATGATGACCGCGACCGAAAGAGGCGTATTCTTCGAACAGCGCCTTTTCGGGAAACCAGTCGATGCCGGCGTCGGCGACCGTGCAGTTCTCGCGACCGTCGGCCACAGGGTCCGGCCAGGCGAACTCGCGGTTGGCCGGGGTGTCGAAGAGCACGTCGTAGAGGGTGTGCTCACTCTTGTAGCCCTTGCTCTTGGCGGCGGCCAGAACATCCGGCAGCCGGCCGTCCTCGAAACCGTCGGCGGCGAGGCCCGGCACCTTCTGCTCGCCCCAGACCTCGGCCAGGGTGAAGCGCTTGGCGAACTCCATGACCTGCCAGACGTCGCTACGGGCTCCGCCGGGCGGCGGCACCTGCTGGCGCCACATCTGCGTTCGGCGCTCCGAGTTGCCGTAGGCACCCCACTTCTCGAAGATCATCGCCGAGGGCAAGATGAGGTCGGCCACCTTGCTCGACAGCGTCGGATAGACGTCGGAGACGATGATGAAATTGTCGAGCTCCCGCGCCGCCTGGATCCAGTGGTTGGCGTTGGCCGTCGATTGGAACGGATTGGTGACCTGAACCCACAGCCACTTGAGCGAACCGTCCTCGAGATCGCGCATCATCTTGGTGATGTGGCTACCGACCTTCGGGTTGAGAGTCCCGGCAGGTAGTTTCCAGACCTCCTCGGAGCGCTTGCGGTGGGCCGGGTTGGCAACCACCATGTCCGCGGGCAGGCGATGGGCAAAGGTCCCGACCTCGCGCGCGGTTCCGCAGGCCGAGGGCTGACCGGTGAGCGAGAAGGCCCCGTTGCCCGGTTTGGCCTGCTTGCCGGTCAGTAGATGCGCCATATAGGCCTGCTCGTTCACCCAGGTCCCGCGAGCGTGCTGGTTGAAGCCCATGGTCCAGAACGACACGACCTTGCGTTCGCGGTCGACGTAGTAGTCGGCCAGCTGCTGGAGCTTCTTCCTGTAGCTCTCGAGGGACTCGTCGGGATCGCCCTTCGACAGCTCGGCGACGAAGTCCAAGGTGTAGGGCTCGAGGGCGCGCTTGAACTCGTCGAAGGAGATTAGCCAGTGCTTGCCGGCGGAAGCGGCATTGCCCTGCGCCACTTCGTGAACCTCGTCCGGATTCTTGCGCTGGGCGATGGCTTCCTCGCGGGTCAGCACGACGCCGCGCTGGCGCCGCTGGGTGTCTTTTTCCGCGTCGAAAGCGAACTCGTCGGTGCCACGCATGCCGAAACCGATGTCGTAGGGGCCGGTGGCGAAGACGCAGTACGTGTCGACGAACTCCTGGTCGACGCCCCCTTTGGCGACGATCTCGCGCGCGATGAAGTTCCAGATGGCCAGATCGGTGTTCGGCTTGAAGACGATCTCGTGATCGGCCATGTCCGAGCTGCGGTTGGAGTAGGTGGTGAGGTTGACCACCCGGTAGTCGTCACGCGCCATGCGCTGGTCGGTGATGCGGGCCCAGAGCATCGGGTGCATCTCGGCCATGTTGGCGCCCCAGAGAACGACCGTGTCGGTGAGCTCGATGTCGTCGTAGCAGCCCGCCGGCTCGTCGATGCCGAACACCTGGATGAAGGCGGCCACCGCCGAGGCCATGCAATGCCGGGCGTTAGGATCGATGTTGTTCGAGCGCCAGCCGGCCTTGAGCAGCTTGACCGCGGCGTAGCCCTCCTGCACCGTGTACTGGCCCGAGCCCATGATGCCGACACCGGTCGGTCCGAGCTCGCCGTGGACGCGCTTGAACTGGCGTTCCATCTCGTCGAAGGCGCGCTCCCAGGAAACCGGTACGAAGTCTCCCTGCTTGTCGAACTCGCCGTCCTTCATGCGCAGCAGCGGCCGAGTCAGCCGGTCCTCGCCGTAAAGGATCTGGGCGTTGGCGTAGCCCTTGACGCACAGCAGGCCGCGATTGACCGGATTGTGGCGATCGCCCTGGACGGCCACGACTCTGCCGCCCTCGCTGGCAACGCGAAGGCCGCAACCTACGCCGCAGAAGCGGCAAACGCCTTTGTCCCAACGCCAGCCGTTCTCCGCGGATGCCCAGGCGGGCACCGGAATGCCGACGACTGAAGCGGCTGCCGCGGCGACACTGGCCTTCATGAAGTCCCGTCGGGACCAGCCTGGTTTTAATTCCACTGATGACCTCCTTCTACGACGAAGCCCCGGCGCCGCCGTCTTCCGTGTCGATGCCCGGGTCAATGCCCCTGTCAATCCGATGCTCGATCAGGGCGGCGGCCTCGACGACCGGCAGCGCCTGGATGTGCCGCAGACCGCGCTCCTGCTCTTCGGCGCTCTCCGTCTCCTGCACCACGACCAGACGTCCGGTCTCCGGCTGGCAGTAGTGCACCTCGACTCCCGGGAGCGCTTCCAACGCGCGCTGGCAGTCTCCTACGCGCAACGGTTTCGACACCACCACGATCCCCGAATAGTGCATGGTCATTCCCGTAGCGTTTCAACCTCCCTCGCTAGGCGGCCCCTAGTGATTCTTCGACCGTGCGCGCCGGCGATCAAAAAGAATAGGCCGTCCAGAGCATCCATTTGTCGGTATCCGCAGCGTGACTCTCGGCATCATACAGCGCGCCCTTGAGCCCGATCGTCTGATTCCAGGAGGTCTTGTAGGTAGCCAGGAGATCGAGCTCTTCGCCATAGGAAGCGCCGCCCTCGGTGGCTCCGAAGTCATGGTAGATCGCGGCCCAGCCGACGCCCTTGGCGCATTTGCCACGCACCTCGAGATAGAGATCTTCGAGGCCATCTCGCGGCGTCGCCAAAAACTTGTCGGCCCAGCCGTTGAACTTGTGCAGAGTCGCGAGCGGGGTGCGGAAGGCGCCCCCGGCGCTGCCCTCGAGGACCTCGAGGCCGACGCGCACCGTCAGTTTGCCGCGCGAGCCTCCCAGAGCGAGATGCCGGTAGCCGACATCCAGATCGGCCGGATTGTCGCCGGCGTCCGACTGCTGGGCCAATTCGATCTCGTAGAGCAGGGCCCAATCGCCCTCTAGCTCTTTCTTGCCCGAGAGCTCGGCGCCAAACGTGGACGACGACAGGGCGGCGACATCATCGTAGTCGAGGAGAAACCCGTACAGGGTCAGCGCCCCGACGCCGTCCCAGTCGAACTTGGCGTTGGCAAGATGAGCGGCCAGGTCCTGGCTGTCCCCGAAGATACGGTTGACCGCGGTCAGAAACGAATACGAGAAGGTCCATTTCTCGACCGCCTGGCTGACCAGGTTCAGGCCATCGAACGACTGGTGGTTCTGGCGCCAACCGACCGCACCGACGTAGCGCTGATCGCCGTAGAGAATCTCCTGACGGCCGATCGTCCACTTCGTCTTGCCGTTGTCCCACCTCAGATAGGCCTGGTTGAGCTCGGTCAGCGCCGGATCGGCGACCACCGCCCGGTCGGTCACGCCATTGGACAGCGAGCCCGCGCCGAGGTTCCTGTAGTTGTCGTCACCCACCGCGGTGACGTTCTCCGCCTCGGCGAACAGGCTTACTTTCTTGTACTTCTGCGTCCGATAGCTCAGTGTCGTGCGCAGCGTCGAGGCCTCGGCGTCCCTAACCACGGCGTCGTCCGACACGTTCTCGAACCGGTAGCGCAGCGAGATCGCCGCCGTGCCGTTCTTCAGGCTCTCGGCAAAGCCGGTCGGCTCATCCTCGGCCCGCGCCGTGGCGCTCAGCAAAAGGAGCCCCGCGCAGAATACACAGACACTTGATTTGAGGTACTTCATTCTCACGCTCCCGGAGTAGGCGTATCGCGGATACGAGCCGAATACAGAATTCTAGAAAGACTCGCGTCGATTCCGGCCACCCGATGGGGTAGGCGACTCGGCCGCTGAACGAGCTACTCGCGGTAGAGATCGATCACCCGCTCGATCGCACGGCTGCAGACGGGGCAGAAGCCGACCTGGTCGCGCGTGAACATGATGCAGTCGGCCGCTGGCCGGTAGAGACCCTTTGCCTGATAACCCGCGCCTTCGAAGGCGCCCACCTTGCCCGCGTGCTCTTCAGCCGCGAGCCGCGCGGTCATCGTTTCGCGCTCCTCGGTGAAGAGCTTTTCGAGGGCGGCTTCGGGCGCGCCCTCGGCGCGAAGTCTCCGCCGCTCGGCCTGAATCTGGTGCTGTTTCTCCTCGAAGGCTTCTTTGGCCCATGGGGTCGGAAGCGGAGTGCTGTGCGCGACCAAGTCGCGCCACTTGAGGCTCTCCGGATCTCTCAGGGCCGTGATGTTGGGCTCCGATGGCTCGATCATTCCACCTTGAAAGTCCTCGTAGGCGACGTCCGAGGTGTAGTACTCGTCCCCCAGCCCCGCGAACGAATGCCCGAACTCGTGCACCATCAGGTACGGCGCGAACGCGGAATCGACGGCGGCAGTGGCGTAGAGCCGGTAGATGCCGCCACCGCCGTACTTCTCGCTGTTCACCAGAATGATGGCGAAGTCGTAGGGGGTGGCCGCCGCAACGTCGCGCCAGGCGCGGTCGTCGAGCGTCAACACGTAGCGTTCGGAGTCGAGCGAGTTATAGCTCGTCCCGAGCGGCGTGTCACGAAACAGGGCCGAGCGCGGCCGCGAGATGCCGGTCTCGGGCGCCGGCGTGTCGATCGCCCAGACGTTGAAGTCGCTCTTACGCGAAGCGAACGGCTCGTGGTCGAAGAGGTGGGTGGTCATACGGCGAACATCGGCCCGGTATTTCGCCATCTCGGTGCCGGTGTAGCCGTCCCCGAGGATGAGGAGATCCACCTTGACCGCCGGGTCTCCGTTCTCGAACACCGGCCACAGGTCGCGAGCCGGTACGCTGGCCCGATGGACATGGCGCGAGACCGGGTCGATCGTCGTCTGCCAGATCTCGGCAAAACTCTGATCCGCACCGCGTTTGCGCAGGCGCACCTGGACCGGCCGCCGCGGCTCGGGAAATCGCACCGCTTCCGACAGTGTCCGCATGACTCCCTCCGCCGCTTCACCAGTGGTCTCCCACTCGCCGTAGATCGACGAGAACCCGCGCGAGTAGATCACCCGTTGACTCCCGAGATCGACGACCTCGAAGAAGTACTTGCCGAGGTTGGCGGCATCCAGAAGCTGGGTTCGGCTTCCGGGCCAGGGACCCTCGATCCGGACCCGATCCAGGGTCACGGTCTCGCTTTCGGCATTGCCGGTGTGGAAGAGGTCGAGGCGCATGGTGGCGCCAGTGAAATGAGCATCGAACGCCAGGGCCGAAGGTGGCAGGCCGGTGGCGACGAGAAGGACGCAGATCACGAGTAGCAGGTGCTTGAGCATGAGGTGATTCTAGCTTGCTAGGATAGGCGGCCCGGTGTCCGAGGTCATCGGAAACCTCACGCCAGACCGAAGCAGTCCTTCTTGACGACAGAGACCCAGAATCGAACGCAGCGGCGGCTTCTCGCGCGCCCCGGATACCGGTTGGCCAGACAAGCGCTGGCCGCCGGCTTCGTTCTCCAAATGGCAATGCTCGGGATGCCCACCTCGGCAACACCGGAGGCCGAGCGCGTGGCGGCCTGGGAGTGGAAGGGAGTCTCACGGGTCGTTGCTGTCGGGGATCTCCATGGCAACCACGACAAGCTGATCCGGCTCCTCACGGCGGCCGAGTTGATTGACCGGAACCTCCGCTGGAGCGGTGGGGCGAGCCATCTGGTCGTGGCCGGCGACTTTCTGGATCGAGGCGACGACGACCGGCCGCTCATGGACGTACTGCGGCGACTCGAACAGGAGAGCGTTGCCGGCGGCGGTAGGGTCCACGTGCTGCTCGGCAATCACGAGGTGATGAATCTGTTTCGGGACACCCGCTATGTCAGCCCGGCGGCGTACAGACACTTCGCGCCCAAAGAGCGCAAGGCGGTCCGCAAAGCCGCACTCGGGAAGTTCGCCGCGCTCAAAGGTGGCGACTGGAGCTCGGACACGTTCCGCGAGTTCAACCAAAAGTACCCACCGGGCTTCTTCGCCCGGCAGGAGGCCTTGAATCCCGACGGCGAGTACGGCAGCTGGCTGCTTCTGCGACCGGCCATTGTCAAGATCAACGAGGTCGCATACCTGCATGGAGGGCTGAGCGAGGACTTCGCGGCCCTCGGAATCGACGACATCAATCGGCGAATGACCGACCAGGTGCGGCGGCATCTCGAGGCTCGACAAGCCCTCGAGCGCGAGGGCGCGATCTCGGGGGTCATGGACTTCCTCCAGCTCGGCGAGGCGGCCGCGGAGCTCCTCGAAACAAGGCGCGGCGGCCGCACGGCAAAACTGCGCGAGACCGCGCGGAGCCTCCTCCTGGCGGCGAACAACCCGATTTTGGGTGCTCAGGGTCCCCTCTGGTATCGCGGCAACGCGCTCCAGGACGAGCGGCTCGAGCAAGACACGATCGAGCGGTCTCTCGAGCTGCTCGGGGCCTCGGCCATGGTGGTCGCCCATAGCCCGACCTCGACCAGCCGGATCACCTCCCGTTTTCACGGCCGGTTGTTTCGTATCGACCACAATATCGACGGTAGCGAGGCTCCTCTGGCACTGGTCGCGGAACAGGGGGAGATTCTGGTGCTCAACTCCTCGAATGGGGAGAGGACCAAACCTTTTCGTGAGCTGCCGCTGGGTCAGTTGCTCTCTTCCAGAACGGCAGCGTTGCCCGATCACGAGCTGGACCGGTTCCTCTCGGATTCCCCGGTCATCGCATCGCGCAACCTCGGCCGGGGGAGCACCCGGCCTCGGCTGATGGTCTTGGAGAGCGAAGGCGAGATCCGCCGGGGAATCTTCAAGACCGTCCAAAGCGACGTCGAGGGCGACCGCTACCAGCATGAGGTGGCGGCGTACCGGCTGGACCGCGCGATCGGGCTCGGAATGGTCCCCGTGGCCGTGGTTCGCACGCTGGAGGGTCAGGCGGGGTCCCTGCAGGCCTGGGTCGAGGGCGCGATCGATCGCGAGGCTGTCCAGGCCTACGAGCTCGAGTTCTGCAAAACCCCGCTCAGTTCCGCTCAGCTGGCCCGGAGCAGACTCTTCGACGCCCTGATCGGCAACGCCGGTCGGAAGCAGGCGGACATTCTCTGCTTGGTCAAGGACCAGAAGATCATGCTCATCGACCACTCCAGAGCCTTCACCACGTCAACCGACTTGCCACCCGAAGTGGGCCAGTCGCTCTCGACCCCCGCTCAGCTGACCGCGGCGCTCAAGGCGCTCAGCCGCGAAGCTCTCGACCTGCACGTCGGCGAACTGATCAGCGACCGCCAGATCGAGGCCCTACTCGAGCGCCGCGACAAGATCGTCGATCATCTCGAGGTCGCGGTGGCCTCGTCACCGTAGCCCGGCTTACGAGCTATCGCGCCTCGACGGTGACGGGTACGGTGATCTCTTCGCCCTCTCGCAGTACCGTCGCCCGGACCGTTTCGCCCGCGCCGAGAGCCTTCAGCGCTTCGGAGAAGTCCTGGAGGCTACCGATCTGCCGCTCGCCGATGCGAACCAGGATGTCACCCTGCCGGAGTCCCGCCTTCTCGGCCGGTGAGCCCGGCGCCACGCTGTCGATCCTCGCCCCCGGACCCTGAAAGGCAAAGTCCGGAATGGTGCCGAACCGCACCTTCCTGCCGGAGGGCGCAGCCGCCCCAGAGTCCGGTGCCGTCTCAACGGCCGTAGAGTCGATGGTCACCGTGAGGGGATCCTCCCGTTCGGCGAGGTACGCGACCGCCTCCTTGACCAGAGTCGCCACCTTGACCAGGCCGGGTCCGTCGACTTTCTCCGCCGTGTCGCCGGGGCGGTGATAATCGCCATGGGCCTGGGTGAAGATCTGGACTCCCGGGATTCCCTTATCGATGAAGCTCATCTGGTCCGAAGCCTCGGCGGAGTGAGGAACATTACGACTCTCGACGCCGGTAACGAAGCTCGAGCCGCGAAAGATATGCTGCCACTCGTCGGCCGTACCGGTCCCGAGAATCGACACCTTTTGATCGAAGAGTCGGCCCACCGTGTCCAGATTGATCACGGAGCGGATGCCCGCGGTCGGGAACGGTGCTCCCTGCTCGACGTGGTGGCGAGATCCGTGCCGACCGGCCTCCTCGGCGGCAAACGCGACAAACACCAGGCTGCGCGCGGGTCGATCTCCCGCCGCCAGGTTCGCGGCGAGCTCGAGAAGCACCGCGACCCCGCTGGCGTTGTCGTCGGCCCCGGGGTGAATCGCGCCCTCGTCCCCCTGATGAACGTCGGGCCAACCTCGGCCCAGGTGATCGTAGTGCGCGCCTACCACCACCGATTGATCAGCCCAATCCGCGTTGGCGCCTTCGAGATAGCCGACGACGTTGACCACCTCGACCGGCTCTCCGTCGGGACCACTCGGCACCTCGACGCCTTGAAACCAGGTGCCGTCACCGCCTCCTGGAGTCAGCCCGACCGCCTCGAACCGTTCCGCGATGTACTCGGCCGCCCTCCGAAGACCGTCGCCACCCACTCCCCGGCCCTCGAGCTCGGGAGAGGCTAGAAAGGTGACGTGCTCCATCAGCGCCCTCAGAGAGAAGACGGGCGGGAGCTCCGCCAGAGCCGTCCGTTTCTCGAGCGAAAGGGCGGCCAGCGGCTCCGATCGACGGTCCGCAGGGCGCAGATCCAGGCGCAAGGGCGAGCTCGAGGCCGGCCATTGGCCCTTGACGACGTTGGTCGGCTCGTCGCCCTCGAAGGCCAGATAGGAGTACTTGCCGTAGTGGGGCAGCTTGCGCCCCATGCCCGAAAACGCCGCCTCCGGCTCGACGATCAGCCAGCCAATCGCCTTCTCGAGATGGTCCGGGTGGCGCCGGATTGCGACCACCGTATGCCCGTCCAAGGGCGCACTGTCTTCACCGAAGCTGACCTTGTCGCGGGACACCGACAGACCTTCCGGCCGGTCCTGGACGAAGAGCGGGTCGGCGAAGCGATTCGAGGCGCCCAGAACCCAGATCGATCGATCCTCGGGCAGCTCCGCCACCTCGCTGTCGAGCTTGACCTCGATCGTATGACCCTCGCTCTGCCAACCGGCCATCAGTTCGCGGTATTGCTCGACCGCGGCGGCGGGGGCGTCCGCGGGCAAGATCGCAAGGATCTCCGGTTCCCCGAAGATGCGGCCGATCGAGGGAGGGGTCTCGCGAGGATCGAGCTGGCGGAAGAGGTCGAACTGGGGGTCGACCTCGAGCACCAGGGGCTCCGCGTCGGTCTCTATCTCGAAAGTCTGACTGTTCCCGGTAAGTCGCACGAGCGACGTCTCCGTCCCCGTGGCGGTGTGCACGGCCACGGGCACACCGATCTCGAAGGGCCGCCCGCCCTGGGTCTGGGTGAGCGTTCCCGTCACGCTGTAGCCGTCCGGCTCCTCGCGCACGGCGGAGACGCTCACGCCGAGGGCGGGAGCCCCCGGCCGCGTCACCCAATCTTCGAAGAAGCCCCCGAGGTCTTCCCCGGTTACCGACTCGAAGCTCGTCCGAAGATCGGCAAACGACGCCTTCTTACCGCGAAAACCGCGGTAGAAACGGGCCAACGTCCGACGAAACGCGTCGTCTCCCACCTGCCGGCGCAGCATGTGAAAGACCATGAGCGTCTTGCCGTAGCCAACCGCTTCGGTGGCCGAGCTGTGGCGAGCGCGGAACTCGGTGAGCGGAAAGTCCCGTCCCTCTTTGACGTAGTCCCGGTACTTCTGCAACGCGTCGCGCCGATAACCCTCTCCCTGGCCCCGCTGCTCCTTGATCAGATGGTCGGCCATGTAGGCCGTCAGGCCCTCGCACCAGTTGCCGGTCTCATAGTCGACAAAGACCGAGTTACCCCACCAGTTGTGCAGAATCTCGTGCGGATACGAAGAATGCAGTATGAACGGAAAACGGATGACCGTCGGACCGAGCAAGGTGAACGAGGGCATGCCGTAGCCGGTCTCCCAGAAGTTCTCGACCAGGGCGAACTTGCCGTAGGGATAGGGTCCGACGAGATCGCGGTACATCTCGATGTACTGGGCGGTAGCAGCCAGGTATTTGCCCGCCAGCGAATCATCCTTCTCGTGCAGATAGACGAGCGCTTCGACCGCGCCGGCCGCCTCGCGATAGACCTCGAGCGGCCCACCGGTGAGATAGATCTCGTCCATCGGGCCCTGCGAGTCCCAACGGGCGCTCCCCTCTTCGTCCCGCGACGTCCCCTCGCCCTGGCTGATGACGTGCCAGCCCGCGGGCAGATCCAGGCTCAGTTGAAACTCCACCAGCCCTTCGTCGAAGTACGGGTACCAGAAGCTGCTTCCACCCAAGAACACGCCCTCTTCGCCGAGCTGGCCGACGGTCGCTCGAAAGCCGCGCGTGTACTGCTCCTTCTCGTCCGAGAGTCCGAAGTCGAAGACCCCCTCGTAGCTGAAAACGAGAGCGCCTCCCTCCGGCACCGCGCTCACCCGATAGCGGGTCAACGGCGCCCGATCCTCCTCGGGACTGGCGTTGATGCCGAAGAAATCATCGACGTCACCCAGCGGCACCTCGCTGACCGGGGGATCACTTTGGCGGATCTCGAGGGCGGAGTTCAGCAGGAACTCGATCACTTCACCCTCCGGCACAACCGGCAGGGTCATGCGGTCAGTCACTTCGATCCGATGCGACACCGGGTCGAGCTCGATCGTCATCTCATGCCGGACGCGACCGTCGGCCGAGGCCAGACTGGAGCAGGCAAACAAGCAAATCGCCACCAGGCTTCTTCTGAGCATCACAGCAGTCTCCTCTTCGTTGAATCTTAGCCCGCGCGATTCCCGAGCCAGTCCGTATCAGACCGGCCGCGCATACGTCGGCGTCCGCGCTTGTCCATCACCGTCTCGGAACCGACCTCTGCTGTTGCTAGGCCCCCTCTTCCTAGGGACCGCCGAGCGGCAGCGCGACACCCAACGACGAAATGTCCATGGAATAGAGCGCGATCGAACGCTCGCCGGGCGCCGCGTCGCGGCTGGACGCAAACAC
>JAAENP010000185.1 GCA_024224155.1 bacterium | reverse complement strand
GTCTCGGTCTTTCACGCCATCAAGGACGCCGTAGCCAGCGTCGGCCGGCATCGGCTCAGCCCGCACATCAGCGGCCCCGCGACCCCCGAGGAAGTGCTGATGGCGATCGAAGACCTGAAGCGACGACTGGCCGCCGAAAACGGCCGCACCGGCAAGGACGTGGCCTAGCTCGTGTCGAAGAAGAAGAAGAGACGTCCCGAGCGGGCCCACCCACAATCGCCCGAGGCGGAGCTCCTCTACCTGCTCGAGATTCACGGCAAGAAGAACTACTCCAAGGTTTTTGACGTTCTGGTCAAGCAGTTCGACGTGCTGCAGAGCCGCGCCCAGCTGCTCCTGGGCCTGGTGACGATCTCGTTGACGATCACCGGATTCTCGGGTCCGAAGATCGCTGCCTCGAGCACCTTCTCCAAAGTCAGCATCTCCTATGGCCTGGCCTTCATCCTGGTCTCCGCCGTGCTGATGCTCATGGGTCCCCTGCAGCTGCGCTGGGGTACCCACCGATGCAAGGATACGATCAGCGACTCTCTGATTCACCTCATCATTCGGCGCAACGAGAGAACCAGGAAATACCATGTAGCGTCGGCCCTCTTGATCGTCGGCCTCACCGGATACGTCGGTAGCGTGATCGGCTACCTGTTCGGAGCCTGACCCGTCCCCCCGAAGGGGAGCAAGCGAAACGTCACCCCGAAGGGGGGCAAACGAAACGTCACCCCGAAGGGGGGCAAACGAAACGTCACCCCGAAGGGGGGCAAACGAAACAATGAGCACCCTGCACCGCGGACACATCTTTCACCTGACCGGCACGCCGGCCGTCCAGCAGGCGGTCGAGGCCCTGGTCGAGATTCCGGACGGCGCTCTACTGGTCGACGACGACGGCGTCATCGAATGGTGCGGCCACCACGTCGATCGACCGCAGCGCGACGGCGCCCCGGTCGAGGTCGTCGATCACGGCGACGCCTTTCTGCTGCCCGGATTCGTCGACACCCACATGCACTTTCCGCAGGTGAACTCGATCGACGCCTACGGCGGCGGCCAGCTCCTGGAGTGGCTCACCGAGTGCATCTTCCCCGCCGAGGCCAGGTTTGAAAAAGAGGAGTTCGCGATCGGCGCGGCGCGAGAGTTCTGTCACCGGCTGATCTCGGCCGGGACCACGACCTCCCTGGTCTTCGGCTCCGCCTTCCCGGCCGCGCAGGACGCCCTGTTCGGCGAATACCAGCGACGCGGGCTGC
>JAAENP010000184.1 GCA_024224155.1 bacterium | reverse complement strand
CTCACCGACAAACAGGTGAAGGGCCTCGAGGACGATCACGCCCTGTACGGCAGGCTCGGTCTCGAATCCACCCTGCTCGAAGGCGACGATCTGAGGGCGGAGATCGACTCACCCGTCTTCAAGGCGGGCCTGATGACGCCCTACGGGGCGATTCTCAACCCGGCCAAGCTGGTCCTCGGCATGAAGCGGATCGTCGAAGACTCAGGGGTCGAGATCAGGGAGCGAACCCTGGTCAGCCGGGTGACCCCCGGCAGGACGGTCGTGGTCGACACGGAGCTGGGAGAGATCCGTGCTCCGGTCCTGGTGATGGCGACCAACGCCTACAGTCACAAGCTGGGTTTCTTCCGCAATCGAGTGATGCCGGTCGCCGTCTTCCAGATCGCCACCGAGCCGCTCAGCCCCGCCCAGTGGCAGGCTGTCGGGTGGCGCAACCGGCGGGGCCTGGCCGATGGCAACCCACTGTTCAGCTACAGCCGGCCGACCGCGGATGGGCGGATCGTCATGGGCGGGGTGAGCTCCCAGTACTATGCCGGCGACTCGTTGGCTTCCGGCAACGACAAGGCCGTGACGCGGCTCATCGAAGCGGAGCTCTTCAGGTTCTTCCCGCAGCTGGAGGGATTGGCGATCGAGCACGCATGGGGCGGCACCACCGCGCTGACCATCGGCAACACGCCGTCT
>JAAENP010000183.1 GCA_024224155.1 bacterium | reverse complement strand
GTCACCGACGACGGCGCCGAGACCGATCTCGACCTCGGCCACTACGAGCGCTTCACCCACTCCGTGACCTCGAAGCGTCACAACTTCACTACCGGCAAGATCTACGAGGCGGTGATCAACAAGGAGCGCCGCGGCGATTACCTGGGCAAGACGGTCCAGGTGATCCCCCACGTCACCGACGAGATCAAGGACTGCATGCGGCGGCTGGCCGAGGGCCACGACGTGGTGATCGTCGAGATCGGCGGCACGGTCGGCGACATCGAGTCGTTGCCTTTTCTCGAGGCCATCCGTCAGCTGCGCCAGGAGCTCGGGCGCTACAACGCGGTCGATATCCACCTGACGCTGGTGCCTTACATCGCCGCCGCCGACGAGCTCAAGACCAAGCCGACCCAGCACTCGGTGCGCGCGTTGCGCGACATCGGTATCGCCGCGGACATCGTGCTTTGCCGGGTCGACCGGCCGCTGCCCGACGAGCTGCGACGCAAGATCGCGCTGTTCTGCAACGTCTCGGTCGACCGGGTGATCGCCGCCCGCGACGTCGAGTGGATCTACGAGGTGCCGCTGGCGTTCTGCCGCGAGGGTCTCGACGAACGGTTGATCGAGCTGCTGAACCTGGCCCACGACCAGCGCGACATGTCGCAGTGGGAAGCCCTGGTGCGCCGGTACAAGAACCCGGCGGACACGGTGCGGATCGGCATCGTCGGCAAATACGTCGATCTCGCCGACGCCTACAAGAGCCTGAACGAGGCGCTGATTCATGGCGGCATCGCCAACGACGCCCGGACCGAGCTGGTCTACATCTCGGCCGAGGAGATCGAGGAGGGCCAGTGGCCGCACGAGATCTTCGAGGTCGACGGCATCGTGGTGCCGATCGGTTTCGGCAAGCGCGGCTCGGAAGGCAAGATGCACGCCATCCGCTATGCCCGCGAACAGAGGGTGCCGTGCTTTGGCATCTGTTGGGGCATGCAGCTGATGGTCGTCGAATACGCGCGCAACGTCTGCGGCATCCGCCACGCCGCCTCGACCGAATTTGTCGAGTCGACCCCGGATCCGGTGATCTACAAGCTCCGGGACCTGCTCGGCGTCGAAGACCTGGGCGGCACCATGCGTCTCGGCGCCTATCCCTGCAGACTGGTCGGCGGCACGCGGGCTCAGGCGATCTACGGCCAGGAGAACATCTCGGAGCGTCACCGGCACCGCTATGAAGTGAACCAGAAGTATCTGCCGGATCTGGTCGAAAACGGGCTGGTGGTCGCCGGCATGAGCCCCGACGGCAAATTCGTCGAGATGGTCGAGCTGCCGCACCACCCGTGGTATCTGGGGTGTCAGTTCCATCCCGAGTACAAGAGCCGGCCGACCGATCCGCACCCGCTTTTCGTCTCCTACATCGGCGCCGCGCTCGAGGAGAAGCGCCGGCGGCGCGAGCATCCGGAACGGGCGAAGGAGCGGGCCGAGGTACCGGCGGTCAAAGCTCTGGCTTGAGGCAGTCACATCATGACGGTTGAACCGATCGAGATCGCGCCAGGGGTAGTGCTCGGCGGCCATGGCCTCCATGCTCCGGTACGGGGAGACCAGTACCGTCAGATCCGGCTGAACGTCCGCTGCGAGCAATGCTGCCAGACCGGTGCCCAGGGAGCGGCCGTAAACC
>JAAENP010000182.1 GCA_024224155.1 bacterium | reverse complement strand
CTACCTCGAGGAAACCAAGGGCACCCCGGAGGGGGGCAAACGAAATGAGTTCGCCCATGCCAGCGGCATGATCGTGGCGACCCCCGACGGCACCCTCGCCCAATATCTCTACGGCCTCGACTTTCCACCCAGAGACGTCCGGCTGGCGCTGGTCGAAGCGTCGGAGGGCCAGATCGGCACGGTGGTCGATCAGATCCTGCTCTACTGTTTCCGCTACGACCCGAAGCTCGGCAAGTACACCGCCGTCGTCACCCGCATCCTGCGACTGGCCGGCGTCGTGTTCTTGGCTGTTCTGGGCTCGTTCGTCTGGATCATGTTGCGCCGTGACCGAATTGCGGCCCGCGCCGCTGCACCAGGAGCCCCCGAGGTGGCGCGATGATGCCCGAGCTCTCGATGTTCCCGGAGCAGGCCTCGAACTTCGCTTCGAAGGTCGACGCGCTCTATGGCTTCGCGTTGGCGATGAGCGCCTTCTTTTCGCTCTTGATCGCGTTCGTCATCTTCGTCTTCTTCATCCGATTTCGCCGCCGCGAGGCCGGGGAGGTCGGCTCCCAGGCCCACGGCTCGATGGTGCTCGAGGTGGTGTGGTCGATCATCCCGCTGGTCATCACCATGGTGCTCTTCGTCTGGGGCGCGGTGATCTTCATCGAGATGAAGACGGTGCCGGAGGATGCGACCGAGTACTTCGCGGTCGCCAAGCAGTGGATGTGGAAGTTCCAGCATCCCGAGGGTCAGCGCGAGATCAACACTCTGCACATCCCCGTGGGGGAGACGATCAAGCTCACGATGACGTCGGAGGACGTGATCCACAGCTTCTTCGTACCCGCCTTCCGGGTCAAGCAGGACGTCGTGCCCGGTCGTTACACCACGGTCTGGTTCAAGGCCATCAAGGCCGGCAAGTACCATCTCTTCTGCACCGAGTATTGCGGCTCCCACCACTCGCAGATGATCGGCTCGGTGACGGTGATGGAGCCCGACGACTACCAGACCTGGCTCTCGGGCGGCGGCACGGTGGCGGCGCCGAAGGATCTCGGCGCGCAGCTCTTCGAGCAGTACATCTGCAATACCTGCCACTATGAAGACGGCACCGGCCGCGGCCCGTCGCTGGTCGGCATCTACGGCAAGGAAGCGAGATTCGTCGACGGCAACACCCGCGTCCGTGACGACGACTACCTGCGCGAATCGATCATGACGCCGGCGGCCGACGTGGTCGAGGGCTACCTGCAGATCATGCCGACCTATCAGGGGCAGCTCAGCGAAGTGAGCTTGTTGCAGCTCCTCTCCTACGTCAAATCACTGGGTGGCGCCACGGAAGAAGGCGCAGAGCCGGAAGAGATAAAAGAGCCACTCGAATGAGCAATCGCGAGTACGACGTCGCACCGGATCCCGGGCTGCCGAAGAACCACTACTTGAACGCCTCCCACGGCCTCAAGTCCTGGTTGCTGACCACCGATCACAAGCGCATCGGCATCCTCTACCTGCTGTCGATCACCTTCTTCTTCCTGCTCGGCGGG
>JAAENP010000181.1 GCA_024224155.1 bacterium | reverse complement strand
GCGCCCACACCTGCGGGTAGAAGTCGCCGTCGAAGCGCATCACGTACCAGAAGTCGTTCTTGAAGAAGTTCCGCGGACCGGCGCCGGCGACGATCTCGAGATTGCCGTCGCCGTCGAGGTCGGCGGCGGTGAGACCGGTGTCGCCGATGCCGACGCCGTAGATCGATCGATGCCATTCGAGGCCGATTGTCATGGTGTTCTTGAATGGCACCGCGGGTGACTGGGCGGAGCTTGTACGAGCCGATTTCTCGATGGCCAACGGCGCCAGATCTTCGGTCTCGGCCTGCGAGTAGCTCAGGCGCTCGCCGCGCGCGTCATGGATCGGCCGGCCGTACTGGTCATGGAGCGTGGCATCGCCCCCGCTCGTCGGCTTGCCGGAGCGATCGAGCTCCTCGCCGCCGGTTCCCAGCGACTGGGCTCCCAGGAACGGCGCCTGGAGCAGCAAAAGCGCCATCATCATCGGGATTGCCACCAGCTTCGACGCATTCCGTCGTCCAAGTCGACTCACAACCGTGTTCTTACCTCGTCTCATCGCTGATCTCCTAAGAGTTGATTGGTCTCCGGACCGAGTCGTGATCGATATAAGAGAGAATCGCCAGACCGTCGACATTCCGGCAATCGGCGCGTCGCGTAGCTGCGGCAGGCCACGAGTCTCCGAAAAGTCCAGGTCTTCGATTTGATGCCCTGACCGCGCCCCGCGGTCGAGAACCCTTCCTACCTCCTAAGGCGGAGAATGGCCGTCCTCTGGGCCAAGGCAGGTAAATTGCGAAATCGCTCTTGGGAGTCGAGCTGACCATCTCCCAATTCTCCGAGGGCATCCGCGTGGCCATAGAATCGGGTGCCGCATCCCTGGCGGACACCCTTTGAATCAAGACGAGGAGAGACCCGTGCTCGAAGACGAGCTGAGCCTGTTGTACGAAGCACATCGACGCGCCACCGACTACTTGTGTAAGGCCGACGAGATGCCGGTCTTTCCAGGCGCCGGGGCGCTGGCGGCGCTCGATGCTTTCGACGAGCCGCTGCCGGCCGAGTCCTCAGATCCCGCCGATACCCTGCGGCTGCTCGACGAGATCGGCTCACCGGCGACCTCCGTGTCG
>JAAENP010000180.1 GCA_024224155.1 bacterium | reverse complement strand
CCGAAATCGCGCGCCGCGGCCGATCGCACCACGCGGCGACCGCGAGCCGCGGGCCGGCGCCTCGATCGATCGCCGAGGTGATCGGCCGGCACAGGATGCGGCGTCGACAAGCTGCTCTCGCCGTCACGCTGGGAGCGCGGGCGTCTCGCCTGCTAGTATGGGCACCGAAGCATGGACCGAGTCCCCTATGCGTCCATTACCGCTACAGCGAACCCACCCGAGAGCGCCTGAACACCGAGGATGCCTTCGTCCAGCGCCGCTCTGCTCAGCGACAATCAGACCTCAGCGCCGACGACAACTAGATTTGTGCAGTCGTCGCTGAGCCGAAGAGCGCCAGTCCGCTAGCCTGTGGGGCCCATCAGGGACCTACAAGCGAGGAGGCTGGCGTGACCACGACGGACGTCCAGGTGAGGAAGCTGATGGAGGAGTACCAGAAGCTCGGTCAGGTGGGCACGGCGGCGCTGCGCGCCGGGATGCACCGCAACACGGCGAGTAAGTATCTGAAGGAAGGGAGGTTGCCGTCCACGATGGGGAGGCCGCGCGACTGGCGGACGCGTCCAGATCCGTTTGTCGAGGACTGGGAGGAGGTGGCGGCGCGCCTCGAGGATGCGCCGGAGCTGGAGGCCAAGGCTTTGTTCGACGACCTGCTGGAGCGAAAGCCAGGTCGCTACCAGGAGGGTCAGCTGCGGACGTTTCAGCGCCGGGTCCAGCAATGGCGCGCGCAGGAGGGTCCGCCGAAGGAGGTGTTTTTCGCCCAGGAGCATCGTCCTGGCGAGGCGATGCAGACGGACTTCACCTGGGCGACCGAGCTGGAGATCACGATCGCCGGCGAGCCGTTTGTTCACCTGCTGTGCCACAGCGTGCTGCCGTACTCGAACTGGGAGTGGGCGACGCCGTGCTTG
>JAAENP010000179.1 GCA_024224155.1 bacterium | reverse complement strand
GTAACAGATTGGACCGGGGACATGGGTAACAGTCTCGTGGGGCAAACTTGGGCACCGAGGAGGTGCCCGCATGCCATGGAGCGAGACGAATCCGATGAAAGAGCGACTGAGTTTTATCGACGACCTGGAGAGTAGCCTGTTCACGATGACAGAACTGTGTAAGGACTACGGGATCAGCCGCAAGACCGGCTACAAGTGGACGGATCGCTATGTGGAGGGAGGTGTGGAGGGGCTGAAGGACCGATCTCGGGCGCCGAAGCACTGCCCACATCGCACCGAGCAGCGTGTGGTCGAGGCGCTGGTGGCGTCGCGGCAGAAGCATCCGCGCTGGGGACCTCGGAAGCTGTTGAAGATTCTGCGGAATCGGCACCCCAAGTGGCCCTGGCCGGCGCCTAGCACCGCAGGCGACATCCTCAAGCGTCATGGTCTGGTGGAGGCGGTCCGGCGCCGGCGTCGCTCCAAGCACCCAGGCCGGCCGAAGTTCGAGGCCGAAGCGCCCAACGACGTGTGGACCGGTGACTTCAAGGGTGAGTTCCGCACCGGCGACCGTCGGTACTGCTACCCACTGACGGTGGCGGATCTCAAGAGTCGGTTTCTGCTGGGCTGTGAGGGCCAGTTGTCGACCGCCCATGCCGGGGCACGACCGGCCTTCGAGGATCTGTTCCGTGAGTATGGACTGCCTCGGGCGATCTTGACCGACAATGGGTGCCCGTTCAGTTCTACGGCGCTGTGTGGACTCTCGCGACTGTCGGTGTGGTGGATCAAGCTGGGCATTCAACCGCTGCTGATTGAGCCGGCCAAGCCCCAACAGCACGGCGTTCATGAGCGAATGCACAAGACCCTGAAGGCGGAGACGACCCGGCCTCCAGGGGCGAATCTCGAAGCGCAGCAGCATCTCTTCGATGCCTTCCGCCAAGAGTTCAATGTCGAGCGTCCCCATGAGGGGCTGGACCTACAAATGCCCGCGGAACTGTACGAGCCCTCGCCGCGGCAGTATCCGGACCGCATCGCCGAAGTGGAGTATCCAGGTCACTATGAGGTACGGCGGGTACGAACCGACGGTCGGGTCAAATGGCAGGGGCAGTTCCTGTTCATCAGCGAAGTGCTGACCGGCGAACCGGTCGGCTTGGAGGAAGTCGATGACGGGATCTGGTCGCTGTGCTTCGGTCCGCTCCTGCTGGCACGTTTCGATGAGCGAGACCGGCGCCTGCGGGGCGCGGGGCGAGCGCCCAAGAAGGACCCCGGCCCATGAGGAGACCTGTGGAAGCTGCCGCGTCTGACGGTCCTATGGAAGGGCTGCCGCTTCGCTTGGAAAAGTGCCGAGCCACTTTTCCACAGCCCTCCCACAGGACCTTGGAAATCGCTCCGGCGACAAGTCGCCTCCACGATTTCCACAGCCGCTTGGAAAACGCGGACACCCGCCTCGAACGCTCGGAGATTCCGACCATCCATCATGACGCCCTCGATCTCGCCTGCACTACCGTCCGCGTTTCCCACAGCTCCCACAGGCCCTACTCCTACTCCTCCTACTACGACTTGAGGAAGACACTCAGAAAAAGACCCCCCACCCCCGAGGAGTGTCACCTATGCTCCCGGTCCAAAGTGTTACCCTTCTCCCCGGCCGTTCAGAATCGGCGAGGTGGTCGAATGACGAGGATGCGCGCGCTACGCGCTCGACCCCCTCACCCTAGCCCTCTCCCCCAAGGGGGAGAGGGGGCCTCCTCCCTCCGACCAGCTTCGCCTTGGTCAACACCCGCCGCCGGAGGCCGGCCGGTGGCGGCTGGAGACGCTCTTTGAGGATATCGATGCGGCGGACGCGGCGGTGGGGTACGCGGCCACCGCTGCCGAGCGCGCCGCCAGCGTCGCTTCGGCGGTCGCCTGTGCGATGGAGGGGCTCGTCGGCCTGGGCGAGGACGGGGGCCTGCGCCGCGTCCAGAGCCCTGCGCCTGATTCCGATTTACCCCCGGTCGTCGCAGCCGTCCTCGAAGATCTCCTTGAGGGAAGCGGAGGCCACCAGGCGCTCCCCCCACTCGAGCAGCTGCTCCGCCTCGGCTCCGCGGACCCGCTCTTCGACCTCCGGCGCCAGCGGACCGTACAGCCGGCCGAGCTGCCGCAGCAGCAGATCCGCCTCGCCCTTGCGCCGTCCTTCTGCCACGCCCTCTCTGCGCCATTGAGCGGACCAGTCGATAGCGTTCTCTGCGATCATCGGTTTCACCTCTTCGAGTTTCTCCACGGTTGGTACGGTAACGCCAGACATCCGCGATGGCAAGAAGGTCGTGGTCAACCACTGGGTGAACGCACGACGCAGCCCGGCGTCTTCGGGTCTTGCGAGGATCTTGTCGAGCTCGTCGATCGGGCGCATGGTCATGG
>JAAENP010000178.1 GCA_024224155.1 bacterium | reverse complement strand
GTCGCCGATGGCATGGGCGGTCATAGTCACGGCGAGGTCGCTTCCCGTTTGGCGGTGGACGCGATCCAAGATAGCTGCGTAGCGGCTGACAGATCGGATGCGATCCTGCTTCTGAGACGGTCTATCGAGGTCGCGCAAGAAAAGGTGCTTGCGGCGATCCGCGCGGAGCCGGCGCTGTTGGGTATGGGCACGACGGTGGTTAGTGCCATGCTCATTGACGAAACGTTGACGATCGCGCATGTAGGAGATAGCCGGTGCTATCGGGCACGGAACGGAGAGCTTGAGCTGCTAACTCAGGATCATACGTGGGTCAACGATATGGTGGCGTCGGGTCAGCTCACCCACGCTGCGGCGCGAGCGCATCCTCTACGGAACGTGATCACGCGAGCGATAGGAGGTGCGGATGGCTTCGAGGTGACGGTGACAGTCACGAAAGCACGGCCGGGAGATCTGTTCTTGCTCTGCACTGATGGCTTGAATGCGATGCTATCGGATGATGATATCGCAGCACGAATGACAACAGGTTGCTCGCTGCCAGAGATCGGCGTCGGCATGATCGAGGATGCCAATGCCCAGGGCGGCGTCGACAACATAACCGTGGTCCTCCTCCAGGTCGAAGAGCGCGAGGAGCCGTGGCGAGCTGCTCCCCATGTGGGGGTCAGTGGCGCGCGCGGAAGGGCACGGAGAGCAACGGATTCGATCTGACTGAGGAAGTTTTCCGCGACCTGTCGCAATAGAGAGTGAAGGCTGCTCAAACCTTGCGGGCCTGAGCGAAACAACCAACCGACGCCTCCCAACGTCCCAGGTCTCCATCCTCCCAAGCCGGGGCTAGCCAGCGCGAAAGCGCGGCGGCCCTGGCTCTTTTTCGTTTGGATGGTGAGGATGCTACGCTAGGAGGCTGGTGTGAAACGGCTTTCAGGGGAGGCTGACTCTGCCACCAGGGTGGATTCGGAGCTTGGCTCCCCGCTTGGTGCTCCGTGTTGGGCGAGCGCTGCTCGGGGGTTCATGGCGCTGTTCGGTCGAATTTGGGCGATTCTGCGACTGTAATCCGGTTTCTAAGGCCGTAATCCGGTCTCTAGAGCCTTCCCGCCACCCAATCTAGGCCGTTCCCGCCACCCAACCGAGGGTTGTCCATTGGATCCCGAGCACGGCCAGGCGCGCTAGATTATGAGCGGCAGCGAGGAGGTTGAAGTCGGCATCCACTTTGGCTAGACCGCGAACCCGTGCCCGGCGTCCACCATGTCGGCGCCGCATCAGGTGGCCAATCTTACGCTCGACCTTGGGGCGGGTGGCTCGGTAGTCGGCTGCCCAGTCGGGATCCTTCTGCCGATGGCGAGCTTCGGCAAGGAGCTTTTCATGAGGTCCAACTCGGATGCTGCGGCCACGTGAGGCAGTGGTGCACTCGAGTCGCAACGGACAATCGGTGCAGGCATCGGCAAAGCAAGCGATGCCTCCGCCGTCGGCAGCAGTGCGGCGGATGGGGACGATGATCTCGGCTGGACAGGTCACAGTATCCGTGTCGAGGTCGACCTGGAAGTGGCTCTTCGGAAACAGGCCGTTCCGATTGTGAGGAGGCTGGGTCTTGCAGCCCGAGTCGATGCCCGCCTTCTCGAGATGGTTCAGAAACTCGCCGGTGCCGTATGCCGCATCGCCGTAGACTTTCGGACGTTCGGATTCTTGCTCATCCGCGCAGCTGGGCTCCGGCTCGGAGCCGGCGCTGGCGTCCGCTGCGCCGGAGGACGCGACCTCGTTGTCGACAAGGTCTTCGATGAGCTTGTGACCGTGGCGGGCCTCTGTATCCACGGTCGAGATCACCCGATCCTTGGCCACCCGGCGGGCGATACGATACGTGCCGTCCTCGGTCTCCTCGAGATCTTGGCCGACCACGGTAGCCAGCAGCTCAGCAGCCTCTTTGACCTCGGCGCTCAGCACGCGGCCCTCAAGAACCAGCAGGCAGGCGTAAGCGTCTCGGGCCCGTGAGTCGATGAGTTCTTCGCGCGCCCCGGTATCGTCCCAATCGATCTGAGGCTTGGCGCTCGTGGCGTAGTCATCGCCGCTGGCAAGGGCTCCTCGCAACTCGCCTTCCAGCTCTTCCTCGGCCACTCTCAACAGCGAGCGGATGGCCGAACGGATCAACGTGATGGTGTCCATCGTGGCCACCGCGTCATACAAAGGCGTCGAATCCAGCACCCGCTTCGCTCCCACACAACCTGCCTGCGAAGCCGCCTCCAACGTCACATCGAAGATCCGACGAGGAGCCTCAGAGGCCGCCAGACGAGCCCGCATGTCCACCAGAACAGTGTGCGAGAATTGGCCCCACTTGCCACCACCGTAGCCACCTACGCCCGCGGCGAACCGCCATCGAGTATCGAAGCTGTAACGTTCCACCGCCTCGCGGTCTGAGAGACCTTCCAGACGCTGCAGCACCATCACGGTGGCCACCACCGAGGGAGGAACCGAACGGCGTCCCCCTCTGTGCCAATATGAGTGAGACACCCGAGCCCGTTGAAATTAGTGAAGGGCGGAGAAGAGGAAAACGACCGATGAGGCCCTACTTGACGAGACTTCT
>JAAENP010000177.1 GCA_024224155.1 bacterium | reverse complement strand
TGGGCGTAACAATCTAGCGCCCGGGCGTTGACGGCGGCTCGCCGAGCGATTCGCTAGGGGCCGGCCCGGGAATCGGGGACACCATTCCTTGGTGTCCCCTCCCGACTAAGGGTGTTGACCGATCGGCGCTTCGGCGCCGTTCGGCAGGCAACCACCCAGGGGCCGGCTCGGGCTTCTCAGACTGCCGGAATCCGGCCCTCGCCTGCGCGCTGCTGCGCGCAAGCCCTTCGAGGCCTCCGAGACGACTTCCAAAGTGCTTGCGGCGAGCCCCCTGGGCGGCTGCCTGCCGAAGCGGCTTGCCTCCGCGCTCGATCGCGGCTCTCGAGTGCCGTCTCAGAACAGTGCAATCCTCCGGGCTTCGAGCTTCCGGAGTCGCTCGGCGAAGAAAACCGGTCGGGTCCTTGCCGTGCGCAAAGCCGTTCGAGGCGGTGCGAGCACCCGGCGTGGCGAGAGGCGGGTGAGATCTGAGTAGTTCGAGCCGGCCCCTGGAGAACTCGTCTGCCGACCGCCGTCGAAGCGCTTAGCCGGTGCGCCTGAACCAGAGCGACCCGAAGTGGGTGTCGTAATCCGCTACTTCGGTCGGTCGATAGTCCGGCACCGTGGCCTTCAGGAACTCGGGGTCGAAGTGGCGCAGGATCGGCGCCGAGAAGACGATCTCGAAGTCCCGGTTGAAGGCCAGAAACGCCTGGAGAATCATCGACTCGGTCCACACCTGCGGCCACTTGGTCCGGAAGACGTATTGCTCGGCCGGGTGAGGCACGTTGTAGGGAAAGTGGATGTCGTGGGCGTGAATGGTCACGCCCGGCTTGAGGCACGGCACGACTTCGAGATACAGATACGCGACCTCGCCTCCGACCTTGAGGACGTGACTCGTGTCGATGAAAAAGACATCGCCGGCCTCGAGCTCGTCGAAATAGGCCAGGTCGACGTCCTGGACCGGGCTGATGGTCAAATCGATGTTCTCGAGCTTCTTCAGCGCCTCGCGCGGGAACGGGTCGACGACCCGGAAACTGGTCTCGATCCCCTCTTCACGATTCTTGTTGACCGCGAGCCAGGCGTAGTAGGTGGAGAATCCCGAACCGATCTCGGTGTAGCGCCTCGGTTTCAGATGGCGAATCATGAAGTAGAGCGTCATGGCGTCGACTTCGGTGAAGCCCGGCCCCAGGCCGAGTCTCTTGTTGTCCTGGTAGCGGGGCAGCGCCTGGTACTCGGCGCCGTACCGCGATACCAGCTCGCTCAGCAGCGTCTTGATCGACTCGACGTCGTACTCGACGCCGACCATCTCGCTGGGCACGTCCCATTGCTCGCGAGTCGCTTCGAGCTCCTTCAACACAGGTATCGGCGAATAGAAGTCTCGAGAGGGGTAGACCTCCCAGCCGATTGCCGAGACGGTTCGTCGCATCAGATAGTGGAGCTTGCGATAGACGGCCTTGAGGGCCGCGAACACGGGGTTGGGCATGATGGATGAGCGCTCTGCTAGGCTTCAGAGAGGCCGTAGGACCTTTCCGGGGATTGGATGTCTTCTGATTCGAGAAACGGCGCGCCCAGGCGCGACGCAGCACGGAGTTTAGCAGGCGATTCGGGACCAGGACGAGTTCTGGTAACCGGTGCCGGTGGGTTTCTGGGCCGCGCGGTGGTTGCCAGGCTCCTCGAGACCGGCTGGTCCGTAGAGGCCGTGACCTCAGGCGGGGCGCCTGAGCCAGCACCGCGACACGAGGCGTTGCGCTGGCACGAATGCGACCTACTGGACGAGGCGAGTGTCGAGAGGCTGATCCCCAGCCTCGGCGCGTCGCACCTCGTGCATCTGGCCTGGGCGCCGAACCGCGGTATCTACACCTCGCCCGAGAACTTTCGCTGGGTGCCCGCGAGCGCCCGGTTGCTGGAAGCGTTCTTCGGGAGCGGCGGCAAGCGGACCGTCTTTACCGGGTCGAGCGCCGAGTACGACTGGTCGAGCGGAATCTGTCGGGAGGGGAGCACTCCGCTTGCGGGTGGCGGCGCCTACGGAGCCGCCAAGCGTGCCCTCGGCGAGCTCTTTCGAGGCTTGTGCGAGCTTCACGCCGGGGGTGAAGCCCGGGAGGTCAGCGGAGCCTGGGCGAGGCTCTTCTTTCTCTTTGGTCCTCATGAGCCCGAGGGGCGCCTGGTCGCCGCGGTCGCGCGCTCGTTGATCGAGGGCGGACCGGTGCGCTGCTCCGAAGGGACCCAGATTCGCGACTACATGTTTGTCGCCGACGCCGCCGATGCCCTGGTCGAGCTCTTGAGGTCGGATCTCACCGGACCGGTCAACGTCGCGTCGGGCGAGGGGGTTCGCGTGCGGGATCTGGTGCTGGATCTGGCCGAGCGTGTCGGCGGCGGCGGCGTGGAGCGGATCGAGTGGGGCACGGCGGGGCGCGGGGCGAACGAAGCGCCGCTGGTCGTCGCGGATGCGGGCAGACTGCGCGACGAGCTCGAGTGGCAGCCGAAGATCGGCCGCTCGGAGGGTCTGGAGCGGACCGTAGCTTGGTGGCGGCAGCGCTTGGCGACGAAGGCCGAGGCCTGAGCGGTTGCGAGCAGTCTGATGCCTGGGAATTCTCGTTACCGCCCTTTCTATGAGGTGGTCGAGAGCATTCCCGAGGGGCGGGTGGCGACCTACGGCCAGGTCGCCATGCTTGCGGGCAAGCCGGGCCGGGCTCGCCTGGTCGGCCATGCCTTGAGCTCTCTCGACGAGGAGAGCGATGTACCCTGGCATCGGGTGATCAACGCGCGCGGCGAGATCAGCCGGCGGGGGCTCGGCGATGGCGAGCACCTGCAGCGAATCCTGCTGGAGTCGGAGGGCGTAGTGTTTACCGAGGGCGGCAGGGTCAACCTCAAACGGTTTCGATGGAGGTAGGTTGGAAGGTCGGCAATCGACTCAACCCCAAGTGGCCATGACCGGGCGAAGTCAACGAGGCAGGACTGTTTCCGGGAGGCTCCGCTTTGGGGTCGGCGCGCTGGCTGTCTTCTGGCAGGTAGCATCGGGGCCCGCGCTTGCGTTCGAAACCGATCAGTACCTCGCGCTCGAAGCCGAGTTGGTCGATTCGGCGGAGCCGGTCAACGCGTATCTGAACGCTGAGCTGGAGGCGTTTCTCGCTCGCCCCGCCGCGGATCGACTCAGCTGCCGGCAGATCCCGCCCCGCTTCTATCGCCATTTGTTTCAGGGCTTGCTGGCCTCGCGGCTGCAGAAGTTCCTGAAGAGCAATCCCGCCGTCGATCTGTACCCGAAGGGTGTCGGGTATCGAGAGCACTTGCGGCGGAGCGTGTATCGGAAACCGGCCTTCCCGTATGTGCTGCCGCTGTCGCCGACGATTCGGATCGGCGAGGTCCGTTTCGGACTCGACAAGTTCGGACACCTGTTCGGCTTCGGCCGCCGCTACTACAAACAGTACTCACGGCTGCGTGCTCGAGGGCGGTCCGAAGAAGAGGCGATTCGGGCCGTAGTGCGCCGGGGGCTGCACCAGGAGCGGTTGTTCGTCGGAGGATGGGCCGACGGCGTCTTTTCCTACGGCGACCTTGAAGCCAACTATCAGGGCATGGAGCTCGCGCGGCGTTTTTGCCGGGGCGAGAGCCCGTTGTTGGAGCGGTCCGATCGCCAGTGGCACCGGCGCCGCATGATCGACCTGCGTGAGTACGTCACACCG
Organism: bacterium; assembly: GCA_024224155.1. Lineage (NCBI taxonomy): Bacteria > bacterium. The sequence continues at coordinate 49,703 of JAAENP010000177.1, read as the reverse complement.
TCGTTCGACGAGTCGTACAACAACAACCACTACCCGGCTCCGCGCTGGAAGAAAGTACGACCCATTCTGGTCGCCGAATACTGCGATCGCTTCTTCTCACCGATCGTCCAAGCTCGAATGAGGAGATATGAAGCGATCGACCGGCCGAACCCTTCGAAACGCATCATTGCCGAGTATTTCGCGCGTAAGGGGCGAAGTCCCCAGCAGCGCCAGTCGATGGATGCCATCTGCAACCGGCCGACGGACTCGATCCTCGCCACCACGGCCTTTCGTTGACTTGCGCCGGGTCGAAGTCTCTGCGAAGCTGCCGCGTCCGCTAGTCAACTGAGAGGAGAGGCCTTTGGTGCGAGCAGTCGAAGTCTGGTTTGTTCGTCTCGGAGCCCTGCTGGCAGTGGTTGGTGGCGGGTGTTCGGGCGGCGCCGAGACGACGGCGGTGGAGCCGGTGAGCGACCATCGTTCGCTGATCGAGTCCTGGCGGGAAGAGCGTGATCAGAGTCTTCGAAAGCCGGATGGTTGGCTGACTTTGGCGGGGCTCTACTGGCTAGAGGAGGGCGACAACGCTTTCGGCTCCGGCGAAGGCAATGCCGCGGTTTTTCCGGATGGCCTGATCGACGAGTACACCGGAGTCCTGGTCCGCGATGGTCGTGAAGTGGAGCTGCTCCCCGGGGCGGGAGTCGCGCTGACCATCGGGGGCTCGCCGGTGTCGGGTGCGACCGCTCTGTCTCTCGATACCTCGGAGGGTGGCCCGACGATCGTCGAGAGTGGCAGCGTTGCCTTCTACGCGATCGAGCGCGGGGAGATGATCGGCGTCCGGCTCAAGGACCGCGAGAGTCGACTGCTTACCGAGTTCGAAGGTATGGAGTACTTTCCGATCGACGAGGACTGGAGGCTCGTCGGCCGCTACGAGCTCTTCGACGAGCCCAGGGTCCTGCGGACGCCCAACATCCTCGGGACCGTGAGCGGGGAAGAGATCTTCGGGGAGGTCGTGCTCGAAGTTGGCGGTGAGAGGCATAGCCTGCAGCCCTCGGGCGATCCGGAGGATGGGTTCTTTCTGGTCTTCGGCGATCAGACCAACGGCTCGCAAACTTACGGCGGGGGCCGCTTCGTGTACGCGGAGCCGGTCGGCGATGACGGCACGGTGGTCGTGGATTTCAACAAGGCCTACTGCCCGCCCTGCGTATTCACCCCCTATGCGACCTGCCCGCTGCCGCCGCCCGAGAACAGGCTGCCCTTCAGAGTCGAGGCTGGCGAGAAGATGTTCGGAGCGGCGCACTAGAGCACCGCTAGCGCGGAGACATTGAATGGTGATCGAGAATCTGATCGCGTCACTTCGATTGTTGATCCCGGCGGGGATAGCGGCCGTAGTGACCCTCTTGGTTGTCGCGGGCCTTCATCTGCTGCTGGGTCGATGGGTTCGTTCTCGTCATCGCGGGCAGGTTCGGCTCGCCGCGACGCTCTTGGTCTCGGTCGTCGGCCTGCTGATTGTCACGGTGTTCCTGCCGATCGACGACACTCTGAGAGCCCAGGTAATCGGTCTGGGCGGCGTCCTGATCGTGGCGCTGGCGTCGACGACCCTGTTGGGCAACGCCATCGCGGGTGTTCTGCTGCGGGTCGTGGGCAATTTCGAGCTGGGAGACTGGGTTCGCGTCGAGGGTCAGTTCGGGCGAGTGACCGAGCGCGGCTTGTTCCACACCGAGATCGCGACCGAAGATCGAGATCTGACGACGCTGCCGAACCTCTACCTGGTCACCAAGCCGGTGACCGTGGTCCGGGCCTCGGGCTCGATTATCACCGCGGATGTTTCGCTCGGCTACGACGTCGGGCACGAGCGAATCAAAGAGATTCTGAAAAAGGCCGCGAAGAGCGTTTCGGTGGGCGAGCCCCCGGAGGAGCTGCAAGAGGTCTTCGTTCACGTCCGCGAGCTGGGCGACTTCTCGGTGGTCTACCGGGTGGGAGGGTTGCTCAAGAACGTCAAGCTGCTGCTTTCGGCGAGAAGCCGATTGAGAGGCGCGATGCTGACGGCTCTTCACGAAGTCGACGTGGAGATCGTGTCGCCCAGCTTCATGAATACGCGAGCTCTGGCGAGTGACAAGCGCTTCCTACCGAACTCCATTTTGGAGAAGCTCGCTGTTCACCGTGCGCTCGCGGACGTGCGGGAGCCTGAAACAGTGCTCGAGGAGGTCGCCACGGACAAGGCCGACGAGGCCGAGAAGGCCGAGTTGCGCGGTGACGGATCGGTCGCTTTGGAAGCGGATCGGGTCGACGAGGAAAGCCGGCTGCAGCAGGCAGGCGTCGAGGTCGAGCGGGAGAGCGGCGAGCGCGAAGACCTCTGACGAGCCGACCAGCGGGCTATACTGACAAGCGCCGCATTCGATGAGAGAGCAGCACCCTCGACCTAAAGCGGTTCCATTTCCTCTGCCCATTCCATTGGTCGACCTATGAGACGCACTGCCGGCCTGGTTCTCGGCTGCTTGAGCCTCCTGCTGTTGCTCTACCCGCTGGCTGTGCCGACCAGGGGCTTGCCGGTCACGTTGAAAGCGGACGAGCCGGCCTATCTCCTGGCGGCGTTGAGCCTGGCGCGCGATGGCGACCTCCGGTGCGAAACCGCGGACCTTCGCCGCCTCTTCGACGCCTATCCGCACCTGCCGGTCGACAACTTGATTCTGATGTCGTTGGACGGCTGGCAGACGGTCTACTTCGGCAAGCCCATCATCTACTCGGTGATCGCCGCTCCGTTTGCCGCCGCATTCGAGAACCGCGGCATGGTGGCTCTGAACATGGCTCTCTTCATCGGCATGATGTGGATGGGGTACTTCTATCTACGCCGGACGAATCCCGAGGGGCTGGCGGCGTTCTTTTCGGCTTCCTTTTTTCTCGTTTCCCTGGCCTTCGTCTATGTGTTCTGGCTCCACACCGAGGTCCTCAACATGTTCTCGGTGATGGCGTGTTTGTATCTGGCTGCGACCGAGGAAGACCGGTCGGGCTCGGCCGTCCTCGCGCGGATCTTCGCGGGCTCGCTGCGCCCGCTGTGGTCGGGCGCGGCACTTTCGCTGGCGGCGTACAACAAGCCCATGCTGGCGGCCATGGGAATACCGGCCCTCTATCTGTTCCTGAGGCGCCGGGGGGCGAAGACCGTTGCGGGCTGGCTCGTTGCGATTGTCGTCGCCCTGGCGGCTCAAGCCGGCATCGCGTGGGTGCTGACCGACACGCCGACCCCCTACCTCGGCACTTCCCGGGCCGGCCTGCAGATCGATGATCCGGAGCGGCTGGACGAGATCCTGAAGCCCTTCCAGCAGCCGGTGGCGACGCCCCAGCGTCACAGCTCGTGGTACTGGCTGGCGCGGATTCCGGATCTCTTTCCCAGAATGCTGGTCGAGAATATCGGCTACTTCTTGGTCGGTCGGCACACGGGACTTTTCGTCTACTTGCCGTTTTCTCTCATCTGTCTGGTCTTGTTCCTGCTTCACGACCGCCGGAATGCGGCTCGCTGGCTCATCGTCGGTTGTCTCGCGGGCGTCGGCCTGTTCTTTCTGGTCTGGATCTACTTCAATTGGCACGGTGGCGGCGGTTTTGTCGGCAATCGCTACTTCGTCAATCTCTATCCGGCGTTCTTGTTTCTAGTGCCGGTGATTCGCCCGGCTTGGCTGATGGCGGTGGGCTATCTGCTCGGAGGCTTGTTCCTGACGCCGGTGCTGCTTTCACCCTACGGGGTTCCGGTTCCGCATCCGACACTCCAGGCGCACGTGCGTGGCGCGGCCTTTCAGCTCCTGCCGCAAGAGCTCTCGATCGCCGAGTCGGTGCCCGGTTACCTGAACTTCAACACCCGGGGGATCAGCATCCGGGGTCGGAAGGACCAGTTTCAGATTGTGAATCGAGGGACCGGATCGTTCCGGCTGCGTGGAGCCTCGACGGCCGAGCTGTGGATCTCGTCGGCCGAGCCGATCGAGACTCTGGCCTTCGAGGTGTCGTCGCCCGCGAGCGAGAACGAGGTCGTGCTGAGCTTGGGCAGCCAGCGCCGGGTGGCGGTGTTCGACGCCGACTCGAGCGGACCCGAGCTCGTGACTTTCGAGCCGGGCGGAGCCACCAAGGTGCGCTATCAGCTGGACAAGAGAATCTACGCCTATCGCCTCGTGGCTCGCACGCGAAGCGGGCGCAATCCCCGCCGAGCGGACGGCACGGTGATCGAGCCGCAGTTCTATGTCGGCGCCGAGATCGCCTTGCAGCGAGTCCGGAAAGAACGGCCCCGCTAGTGGCGTTCGAGAGCCTGCCGACGGCGCGTTCGATTCGAGGGCGGGCTGCCTGTGACGCGTCGCTGCTTCAGGGGACCAAGCAGGAACGCTTCAGGGGGTTTTGGGTCGTTCTGTTGCTGATCTCGGCGGTGGCGTACCTGGGCTGCTCCGGGGATCGGGGGACCGAGCCTCGACCTGGGGGTTTCGTGCTGATCAGTCTGAGCGGGCTGCGAGCGGACGCGCTGGGGTTTCAAGGGCGGCAGCCCTCTCCCAGCCCTTCTCTCGACGCGCTTGTGGAGCGGGCTCTGGTCTATGAGCGGGCTCTCACCACCTCTCCCAATACATTGACTGCGCACGTTTCGATGCTGAGCGGTCTGTACCCGGCGGAGCACCGCGTGGTCCCGCCGGAGGGGACCTTGGCGGCCGACGCCCCGGTTCTCGCCGAGCGCTTCGCCGGGCACGGATACCGGACGGGCGGATTCACCGGCGGCGGCTATTTGAGTGCCGACTTTGGATTCGACCGCGGCTTCGACCGGTTCGAGACGAGCACGAGCGACGGTGAGTCTCCCTTTGATCGGGCGGCGCGGTTCGTTCGAGGTGTCGGAACCGATCCCTTCTTTGTCTTTGTGCACTCGGACGCGCTCGAAGAGGCTCTCTTCGAGGGCCCCTTCTCGCTCGGTCGGCTGATCGCCGGGCATGGAGAGCTCACCGCCGAGGTGCTGGGCAAGGTGGAGGCCTCCTATTTCGAGGCCCTGGCTCGGCTCGATCGCGAAGTCGCGCGGTTCGTCACCGAGATCGAAGCTCTCGATTCCCGCGGCGGACCGGTTGTCGCCATTACCGCCGACCACGGTTTCGAGTTCGGCGAGCACGGTCGCGTGGGCCATGCCCAGGTGTATCCCGAGACCCTGGGCGTGCCTCTTCTACTGCTCGGGCCCGGTCTGAAGGCGTCCCGGATCGCGACCCTCGTGCAGACCGTCGACCTCGCTCCCTCTTTCTACGCCCTCGCCGGGCTGCCCATGCCGCCGCTTTCCGGGCGGACGCTCCCGGGTCTGGCCGACGCCGCCGAGCCGCGACGGTGGGCGGTAGCCGAAGCCCGAGGGCGCTGGGCCCAGCAGGCACTCTTTCTCGAGTGCGAGGGGCATCTCTATGAAAGCGTCCGAAGCAAGCTCCGGGGTGAGCACGACGGAACCTGGGTGACGCGCAGGGTGACCTTCGATACGCCCGCGGACCAGATCGAGTTTTCGATTGTGAGCTTCCTCCGGCCGCGGACCCTGCGGGCCTTGCTTGACGGTCACGAGGTGGCCGAGCTCGAGGTCGGTCCCCGCTGGGTCTCGAGGAGCCTGCCACTTGCGCGGCAGGGCGAGCGAAAACGGCTGACAATCGCGGCCGCCGATTGCGAGTCACCGAGTGACGCCGGCGCCGGCGCCGACCGGCGCTGCCTTTCGTTCAAGCTGAGGGGTCTGGAATTGTCGAAGACCGAGCTCTTCGACCTCAGCGCCGATCCCCAGGCCCGCGTCGATCTTTCGTTCGAGCGGTCCGCCCTGTCCGCTCGGCTGCGCCGGCGGCTCGCGCGGCACCGTTGGCAGACAACAGCGGCTCCGGGTGTCACCCGACCTCGAGCGCCAACCGTCGCCGCGATTACCGCCAAGGGGGAGTATCCAGAGTCTCCTCGGCCCTAGAACTCAAGGGTAACCGACTCCTGCCTCAAAAAGAAAACCGGCTGCCGGCGGAATACCCGCCAGCAGCCGGTTGAAGATCGGGAACTTGATCGGGGACCTAGAGCCCCTGGGACTTGAAGTAGTCGACAGCCGCCGCGATGGAACCAACGGGTCCGGTATGGCGGACACCCGTGGACGGGCGATAGAACTCGGCATAGTAGCCGCCCGCGGCGCTGCGGCGGATCGAGGTCGGTCCCCCGGCCGAGTTAATAGCCGAGTACCACTCGAGGGCCTTGAGGTCCCGCGCGTTCAGCGCGCCGCCCTTAGGCAGCGCCCCCCTCTTGCGCTCGTAGTCCCTGACTCCCGCGGCGATGGTGTTGCCGTAGCCGACGGTGGCGGGATTGACTCCGCCCGGGCCGTTGCCCAGCAGGGTTCTGGGGCCGATGACGGTCCATTTCGCCGGGTTGTTTCCCTTGAACCTCCATAGTTGCGTCTTGGTGGCGACGTTGAGCAGGGCCGAAGCCGCGACCTGGTCGGCGGCCGACAGACTCGCGCTGGGGGAGGGTGCCGGCGCCGGCGCCGGTGCCGGGCTCGGGTTGGGGTTCGGGTTCGGATTGGGATTCGGATTGGGCGCCGGTGCGGGCGCGGGGGCGGGCGCCGGGCAGGGAGGAGGAGGCGGAGGCGGAGGCGGAGGTGGCGGGGGCTCGGGGATCAGATCCTCCGGGGTCACTCCTTGACTGATTACACCCGCGATCTGCGCCATCTCCGTGCGCTGCTTCGAGTTGCGCAATCTCGGCATCTGCTGCAGCTCGATCTCGAACGTCACGCCGTCACCGGGCCGCAAGGTCGGAGCTTTCTTGCAGATGATGGCCTCGTTGTTCCGGACTCTTCCGTTGAGGGTCAGGAACTCGGTCTTTTCGGGGTCGCCACTGCGGTCGAGAATGGCGGCCTTCGCTCGGATCAGGCCCTGGTCACCCTTCTTGGTGGTGTTGGAGTAGTAGATACAGATATCGGCTTTGGTAAGCCGAGTGGGGACGAGCACGCCGGCGAACACCTCGACGGGGTGCTTCTCCTCCTTCTTAGAGGCCTTGAATACCGAATCGCTGACCAGGAGCGTGCCGGCGGACGCCGAGGGTGCGAAGCTGGTGCCCACGAGAACCGCGCAAATAGTGACGAGGATTAGTTTTTTCATGCTGCCGATCTCCGCTGACGATTGGTTGAAAGTCATCCCTACCTGCGATCCTGCCGCAAGTCGTTGCCGGGCTCAGCGAACTATGTCACAGGTCAGGAATTGGTAACAACCGAGGAGTTACGCTGACTTACGTTTTGTATTACGCGAGCTATGGCGCCGCCTGGAGTCGGTAGATTTCGGTGGGGCCGTTTTGAAAGACCAATCGGGCTCGCTCCGCCAGCAGGTTCTTGAGAACGGCGTCGGTGCCCGGGTCCGAGAAGAAGAGCAGCTCGTCGGTCGTGGGCGGTCGGGTGGGGGCAACGCGGTACTGGGACCAGTTCACCAGAATGTGAGAGACGCCGGCCTTTCGGAGCCCGCGCACGGCCGCCTCCGGACTGGTCTCGCGGAGGAAACCGCTCAGTGGCGGTTGATCCAAATAGCACCCGGCGATCACCGGCCGCTCGAGGTAGAAGACGCGGCTTTCGCCAACGATCAGCACTACGTCTTCGGGCTCGCTGTTGTCCGCAAGCCAGCGGTAGGCCGGGTAATAGGATTGCCCGGTCTCGAGGTAGCTCTCGCGAGAATCGAACCCCAACGCGACTCCGAGCGGCTCGTAGTGGCGCATGACCCACAGTACCTGGAAAAGATTCGTCCAGAGCAAAAAACCTGTGACTGCGAACACGATGCGTCTGGACCACTTCGTTCGTGCCAGGACGACGATGCCCTGGGCGTTCAGCCAAGATCCGACCAAGAAGAGAGGGCCGAAGGCGCGCACGGTGGGATGGAAGATCACGGCCGTGATCAGGTAGAGGGCCGCGACCGCGCCGAGAGGCCAGAGCCGTCGCCTCGCGCTGACCAGAATCCAAAGACCAAGAGGCACACCGGCGATCCAAAGCAGGCCTACGCTTTCATCCACCATGTCTCTGCGGCCCAGGTAACCGAGCCACCGGTCAGCCGCTTCGACGTCGCCGCGATAGTCGGTCAGGGATCCGGTCCCCTGGAGGGTCGAGAAAAAGGGGAACACGGGATTGGCCTTCTGCACCAGGTTCTTGCCGTACCAGGGCCCGAGGAGCAGTGCGGCTGCCAAGGCGGCCGCCGGCATAAGACGCCGGTTTTGCTTCGAGAATCCCACCACCAGTAGGGCGAGCATCGGCAAAGCGGTGTACTTGACCGCTGCTGCCGATCCCAGGAAGACGGCCGCGAGTAGGTAGCGGCGCGAGCTGTGGGCCGTTCGTAGTAGCAGGACTTGATCGAGCGCGAGTGCGGCGTAGAGAAGAACGAACCAGTCGTTCCAGGCCCAGCCGGAGATCAGGCAGTACACGGGAATCGAAAACAGGATGACTGCCGCCAGGCCGCCGGCAAGCCGCCCGAACTCCCTGGTTCCCGTCCGAACGACGACCGTCAGAGTCCAGAAGGCCGCGCCGAGGTGGAGCAGCTGGGCCAGGATTCCGGTCTTGTCCAACTCCAGGGTGAGGCCGAAGAGGAGCTCGGCGTGCAGAGGAAAGTAGGACAGGATGTTCCATGGCATCTCATAGGCCTGGCCCTGGAGCGCAAACTGTTTTGGTATCCCCAGGTGGTAGACGAGAGCGTCCAGGGAGAGAGGGGGAGCGAATGCGAGGAGGACCGCGCACACGGCAAAAGGCACGAGCAGCCAGAGAATCGGGCTGGCGACGCTGGCGCCGAGCTCGAATCGCGAACGCCGCAGGACCAGGAGCACGATACCGATCACCAGCCAGGGCGCCGCAAAGAACACGTTCGGATACCAGAACGGCGCCAGATAGCCCATCAGAGTGGCGGTCGTCGCGGCTCCCAAGGCCCAGGCGTGGGCGAGCGGCGCAGACTGGCCAGTACCCACGAGCGCGCGATGGAGCAGACCTCCCCAGCCGAGAAACGCCGCCGAAACGAGCGCCCACTCGGCGAGCGAGACCAGTGCACGGGCGGAGGCCTCGAAGGGGTAGGGAAAGAAGAGGCGACCTTGATAGAGCAGAAAGGCCAGCAGCACAGCCGTGGCTACAGCGAAAAGACGGTGGTGCTTGAGGACCAACTCCTAGAGCTCTACGAAAGTCGACGGATGCGAAGGTCGAAACCGTCGTGAGTCTAGCAAGTCAAGGTAGCATCCCTGTTAGGGCTCTCAGACGAAAATAACCCGAGCCAGCAGCTCGATGCTGAATTGGCTCGGGTTATTTACCCTGGGAGCTCCCCGGATGCCTTTGTGGCTTGGGTCTCCGGCCGATCAGGGCCTCAGAGAGGTTTGAAACAGAAGCCCTCAGAGCCTCGTGTTCGCCCCCGGAAGTGTCGCTGAGACGTTCTCTCCCGAGGGCCCCTCTTTGTCCGGCGGTATCAAATAGCTACCTCCTATCACCGAGTCTACACATTCGGCTCGGGGCGTCAAGCCTGGTTACGAATCGAACCATGAAGCGCTGCCGAAGCCGTCTTCCAGCAGGATCTTCAGCTCCCTGACGACGCCGTCGAACTCGGGTAACTCGGCCAGGTTCAGGTATTCTCCAGGATCGACCGAATGATCGTAGAGCTCGACTCCTCTGTCTCCGCCATTCCACTCGGTGTAGCGCCATCGGCGGGTACGCACCGACCGGCCGGAGTTCTTGCCCTGCTGCACCTGGGTGTACGCACCCGCCTTCCCCGCCCTTCCCGGCCGGTTCAGGAGCCGGACGAAACTGGTTCCGTCGAGAGGACCCTCGGCTTCGAGCCCGCCAAGCTCAGCCAGTGTCGGGTAAATGTCGACCACCTCGACCAGCCCCCTGGCGCTTTCGCCAGATGCTCGCATCCCAGGTTTATAGACGAGGAGCGGAACGCGGGCGGATTCCTCAAACACGGTGCGTTTCCCCCACCACCCATGTTCTCCCAGGTGAAAACCGTGATCCGACACGACGACCACGACCGTGTTCCTCCAAAGAGACAGGCGATCCAGCGCATCAAGGATTCGACCCAGCTGCGCGTCCGCGAACGACGTTGCGGCGTAGTAGGCCCGGATCGCCTTTTGCTTCTTTTTCAGCTTCAGACGGTCGAACACCACTTGCTTCGGACTCGGAAGGGCCAGGGGCAGGAGCGGAGATCTGACTTCCGGTACCACCGGTGGCTCGATCTCACGAAGGCGGTACAGGTCAAAGTAGCGCTTGGGCGCAACATAAGGCTCATGGGGTTTGCTCAAGCCAACGGCAAGAAAAAAGGGCGAGGACCTGTTCGCGATGCTCTCGAGCAACAGGATCGCATCGCGGGCGTGCTGACCGTCCTTCTGATCCTCGTCCCCACCGGGCGCGGCGCGCCAAGTGGCCATTGTCTTCCCTTTCTTCTGGATCGCATGGTTCTTGCCTCCTCTTCCGAGGAGGGTGGGTCCTTCAGGTACCACGACCCGGTCCCAGGCCTCGGGATCCTGCCAGCCCTTGTCCACACCGTGGAAGATCTTGCCGACGCTCGCGGTGACGTAGCCGTTCTGGCGGAAGAGTCGCGGCAGCGTGATCGCCTCGGGGACGAACTCGCGAAAGAAAACCTTGTTCGTCAGGATCCCGGTGGAATCGGGACGCAGCCCGGTCAGCAGGGAGGTCCGACTCGGGTTACAAATCGTAGCTTGGACATAGGCGCCGTCGAAGCGGAGAGCCCGAGCCGCCAACCGCTCGAAGCTCGGCGAGGAAACGAGCGGATGTCCGTAGATGCTCAGCTCGGTGCCCAGGTCGTCCAACATGATCAGCAGAATGTTGGGGCGGGCAAGCGCCTGGGGTGACTGCGCGGCAGCAGGTTCGCTCAAGAAGAAGGCAAAGGCCAGTACACCCAGAGAGCTGCCGATCCTTCGCCAACTCACTCGACCCTTACGCGGTCCTTGCTGGCGCCCATTGGACGACTTCCCTGGCCCGAACCTGTGCATCCATTCCACTCCTGTCTGATCTGAGTCTCTCATCCCGAAAGACCTGATGGGTGATTCAACTCGAGCCCGGCGCATCCGAACAAGCTCGGCTGACCGACGAGGCGAGCTCGGGAAGGACCCTCAGATCTCGCGCTCTTTCCAGGTCCCCCGCCGAAAGAGCAGCGTGGCAACGATCGCCATCATCGCTTCGGCGCAGACGATCGACGCGTAAACTCCTTTGGGGCCGTAGCCCAGGGTTCTCGCGAGCGTGTATGCGAGCGGGATCTCGAACAACCAGAAACAGAACAGGTTGATGATCGTCGGCGTGACCGTATCGCCGGCGCCGTTGAAAGCCTGGACCAGGACCATTCCCAGGGCATATACGAGATAGCCGTAGCTGACGATCCGCAGGCAGGCAACGGCGTTGGCGGTGACTTCGGCCTCCTGGGTAAACAGGCCGACGAAGAACTCCGCCCACAGAATGAAGATCAGGCCGACGGTGCCGAGAAACGCCATGTTGTAGAAACTCGACTGCCAGACCGCCTTCTCCGCGCGCTCGGGCTGCTTGGCGCCCAGACTCTGTCCCACGAGAGTCGCCGCGGCATTCGACATGCCCCAGGCGGGGAGAAACGCGAAGATCAGGATTCGAATCGCCAGCGTGTATCCGGCCAGTGCGGCTTCGCCGAAGGTCGACACGATTCTCACCAGCGCTACCCAGCTCGCGGTCGAGATCAAGAACTGGAGGATTCCGAAAAGAGAAACCCGCATCAAGCGCAGAGCCACCTGTGGGACGATGACGAGCTGCTCGCGACGGATGACGACCCGGGACCTGCCGCCGAAGAGATTCCAGAGCTGAAACAAGACCCCGGTGCCGCGGCCGACGGTGGTGGCCACGGCCGCTCCCGCGAGCCCGAGCTCCGGAAACGGTCCGAGCCCGAAGATGAGGCAGGGGTCGAGGACGATGTTGATGAGATTGGCCAGCCAGAGGGAGCGCATCGCCATCGAAGCGTCTCCGGCACCGCGAAAGACGGCGTTGATGAGAAAGAGCAGAAAGATGGTGATGTTGCCGCCGAAGATGATCCGCGTGTAGACGGCGCCGCCGGTCACCAGATCGGGACCACCGCCCATCAGCGAGAGCAGGTTGTTCGCGCCGAAACCGCCGACCAGGCCGACGACGATGGCTAGACCGATACCGAGCGCGATGGCTTGGACAGCCGCGGTACCGGCGGCTTCCGGTCGCTTTTCGCCGATGCGGCGTGCCACCATAGCCGTCGTTCCCATGCTCAAGCCGACGGCCACGGCGTAGAGAATCGTCAGCATGGCTTCGGTCATTCCGACGGTCGCTGCGGCCGTCGAACCGAGCTTCATGACGAAGAAAACATCGGTGACGGCGAAGACCGACTCCATTGACATCTCGAGCATCATCGGTACCGACAGCAACAGGATGGCGCGGCCGAGAGCTTCCTGGGTGTAGTCGAACTCCACGCCCCGGATGGAGTCGCGGAGGTCTCGCCAGATGGAGTCTGATTGCGTCATTGTGACTCGCCGAGGATCGAGGGCTTCAGGCGCCGCGGTCTCACCCAGCAGCGGAACCGGGGCAGACTACATTCCGCTCCAAGCTAGGTAAAGTGTGGCTCGTTTGGGACCGAGTCGAATCGGGAACGTGCCGCTCGAAGGCCCGCTCTACCAGGAGAAGCTTACGTAGCCGAGCGCTCTGCGTTCCAAGATATCGCCTCCGAAGAGCTCGTAGTGCCTCTCGTCGAGGAGGTTGTTCACGTTCAGGCCCACGGTCCAGGAATCGTCGAGATCGAAGCCGCCCGACAGGTTGACTACCGTGTACGAGGGCACGTCTCCGATGAGGAACCCTTCAGCCCACGGGAAGGAGTCGACCCAGCGCATGCTGACAGCCGCTCCCGTTTGCGGCCCGGCGTAGGTCAGGACCAGGTTGACCTTGTTCTCGGGTCCGTTGGGCTCGAGCGGAGCTTCGGCCAGCTCGTCCTTGACGTCGAAGCTCAGCCATGAGTAGTTGGCGCTCAGGCTCCAGCGGTCCGCGAGAGGGTAGTCGACGGCGATCTCGGCACCCTGAGTCTCCACCTCGCCGAAGTTGATCACCGTGTTGAACGCGAACAAGGGACGATCGTTGTCGTTGCTCAGGAACGGAAACAGTCCGAGCGGGGACAGCGCCGCGTCCAGGCCGCCGACCAGGAGCGAGGCGAAGGGCTCGGGCAGATCAGCCGGCGGCGCGTACGGTCCGAAGTTGGGATTGGCCCGCCCGAGCCGGGTTCCGAGCTGGGGCACGAGCTGCTGAACGAAGTCCTCGATCTTCGTCCAGTAACCGTCGACGGTCAGAAGGCCCTTGCCGCCGAGGATCGCCTTGTAGCCGATCTCCAGGCTCTGGATGGTCTCGACCGTCAGATCCTTGTTGCCGACCGCGACGAGAGGCACCGGCTGGTCGAAGCCGCAGCCGACGCCCACCGGCGCGCAGAACTGCTCGAAGGGACTCAGGTCGAGCGGTGGCGCCAACGGAATCCGGATGAAGTACTCGGGGTAGTTCGGGCGCAAGAAACCGGAGTTGTAGCCGAAGCGCAGCGTCCGGCCCGGCTTGGCTTCCCAGACCACGGCGAGTTTCGGCGAGATCTCCGGACTGTAGAACTGGCTGTCGTCGACTCGAGCCGCCAGCACGAGTTTGAGCTCGGGACCGACGTCCCAGTCGACCTGCGCGAAGAGCGCTCGCAGATCGTCGGTTTTGGCCTCCGGCAGCAGTGTCTGAATGCCGTTGGGATCGGCGCTGTCGATGTCTTCCCGGGCCGCCCATAGACCGGCGACGAGGCGGCCGCGGCCGCCACCAAGGTTCCAGTTGCCCTGGAGCTCGAAGCTGGCGCGAAAGGAGTCGGTAAAAGCCAGGGTGCCGGCCGAGAGGGTCATGGCCTCCGCCTCGCGCCCGGTGTAGGAGAGCAAGGCCGTCCATCGGGGCGAGTTGAAATTGAAGCGGCTCCATGGGCGACTCAGATCGGTGATCTGGAAGCGGCTGCCGGGAGCCGACAGCACGTAGCCTTCGACCTCTGCGGTTCCGACCTCGGCGACCAACGTCTTGCCGTTGGCGAAGTAGTGGTCGATCCGAGCCCCGGCGTAGGCGATCTCGTCACGGTCGAGCGGCAAGGCCACGGCTTCCGGAAACAGGCAGTCGCGGACCTGTGTGCCCACGCAGGGGACCGAGTACTCGACTTCTTGGTCGCGGGAACGATAGAAGTCTTCGCTGTCGGTGTAGCTCCCGAGGAGCTTGTAGAAGGTGCCTTCGGCGACTTCACCCGCCAGACGGAAGTCGGCCCGGGTGGTCGAGAGCTCGCCGCCGGTCAAGCGAACCAGCCCTCCCTGGCTGTAGCGGGGCGCCTTGGTCGTCAGGTTGAGGATGCCGTTGAAGGCGTTGGCGCCGTAGAGTGCGCTGCTCGGTCCGCGAACCAGCTCGGCCCCGGAAAGATCATCGAGAGGGAAGGCGTTGGCGGCCCACTCCTGGGAGCCGAGGAGCGGAAAGGAGGGGTCCCGACCGTCGATCAGGACCGCGACTCGGCGGTTGACCGAGATGTTGGCTCCACGGGCGTTGAACTTGTAGTCGTAGAGTCCGCTCTGGGTCAGTTCGGCTCCCGGTAGCGATCCGAACAAGGCCGGCATCTGGCCGGTGGGCGCTTCGCGCAGAATCTCGCTCTCCGACACGGTGCTGATCGCCGCCGGCGCATCGACGATCTTCTCGCGTCTCCGCGAGGCCGCGTACACGGTCAGCTGGTCGGCCACGCTGAGTGACCAATCGACCTCCTGCCGGACTTGGACGGTCGCGCTTGCCCGCACCTCTACCGGCAGCACGGCTCGGTCATCGCCCAGCGAGAAGACGATCCTGTGCGTCCCTGCCGGCACCGCTTCGAGCGCGAAGCCTCCACGGCGGTCAGTCACCACTGTCGAGCCGCCGGGTCCCTCGAGTCGGACCAGAACGCCCTCGACCCCCTTGCTGTCGGGACCCACGACTCGTCCCTCGATCCTGCCGGCGCCCTCGGCCACCAGGGCTCCGGTCAGCAGCAGCAGGGCCGCCAGGAGGAGACCACCCAGCGCTCGAAGCTCACCCCTTTCAGTGCCGCGCAGTTCGGTGTGTCTGCTCAGCCACATCCCTCCCTTTCTGTACCAACCTGATCCAGATTACCGTGAAGATTGCGAATACGCAAGGAAATCCGTCTGGGCCTGCTTGTGCTCGAGCGTCCGGTAGAAGGGATTTAAGCCGTTCCCGACCCCGCAGCTAACGGGTGGTGCGCCGAGCCCAAGTGCGCTCTACTAGCCGCCCGTGGAACGGACTCTCCATCGCGCCCGCGGCAATCCGCGCTTGGGTCTTCTGCTGGCCCTGGCAACCGTGCTGCTTTGGGGTTTCCTGTCGATCGCGCTCAAGCTGCTTCTGGTCGGAGGGATGGATGCCGTCACCATCACCTGGTATCGACTCACCGCCTCCGCGCTCCTGCTGGCAGCTTTCCAGGCCTGGCGAGGTCAACTCCCGGTGCTGAACCGTCTCGGCGCTAGAGGCTGGCTCCTGCTGGGCGTGGCGCTAGTGGGCCTGGTGGGCAACTATGTCCTGTTTGTTCTGGCGCTGGACTACGTGCCGCCGGCGACGGCACAGCTGGTGATCCAGCTGGCACCGATTCTGTTCTTGCTCGGCGGTCTGGCGATCTTTCGGGAGGCTTTCAGCGCTCGGCAGTGGCTGGGTCTGGTCGTGCTCATCGCCGGAATCCTGTTGTTTTTCAACGATCGCCTGGCGGCGCTGGTTCGGCTCTCGGGCACCGAGGCCACGGGAGTCGCGATCGTGGCGGTCGCGGCGGTCGTCTGGGCGGCCTACGCCCTGGCCCAGAAACAGCTTCTAGTGAGTCTCTCTTCCGCGAATATTCTGCTCCTGATCTACATAGGTGCGGCGGTTCTCTTGCTGCCGCTCGCGACTCCCGGTCAGGTGGCCGAGCTGGGTCGTTTCGAGCTCGCCTTGCTGGCATTCGGCATCGTCAACACACTGGCGGCGTACGGGTGCTTCGCCGAGGCGCTCGAGCATTGGGAAGCGTCCAGGGTCAGCGCCGTGATCTCGCTGACGCCGCTGGTCACGATCCTCGCGGTCTACGCGATCCTGGCGGCATGGCCAGAGGCCGAGATCGGCGCACGGCTCGATGCCCTCGGCATGGCGGGAGCGCTCTTGATCGTTGCGGGCTCCATGATGACCGCACTCGGTAGCCGGTCGGAAGAGGTCGAGGCGCTGGACTTGGAGTAGCCGCCCCGAACCAGGCCGGGTGGTTGACTCCGGCCGCCGACTTACGAGACTCTCAGGCCGCGATATGTGGACGATGAGGACGCTAGGCAAGATCGGGTTCGTCTGGGGAGTCGGCGGCGTCCTCCTGTTGCTGGTGGATGCCCTCTTCCGCCTGACCCCGATCGCGGTGCAGGCGTTCTCCGGCCAGCTCTCGAGGTTGCATTGGATCGTTCTGCTCGGCTGGACCGCGTTGATGCTCGTGGTCGAGGGCTATCGCGGCTTTCACACGTCTTTCAGCCCGCGCGTCGTGGCACGAGCTCTGTATCTGCTCGACGACCCGCGCTGGCGGGATGTGCTGCTTGCGCCATTCTTCTGCATGAGTCTCTACCGCACCACGCGCCGGCGACTGGTCGCCAGTTGGGGGATGACTGCCGGCATTGTGAGTTTGATCTTGATCGTGCGCAGCCTCTCCCAACCCTGGCGGGGGCTGGTGGATCTGGGGGTCGTGGCCGCACTGAGCGTGGGTTTCGTTTCGACGGTCCTTTGGCTCGTGCACGGCCTCAAAGGCAGGACGATGCCCTTCTCACCCGAGTTGGGTGAGCCCATGGACGAGTCCGAGCGCGAAACCCGCGGCCTGAGCCAGGCTCCCACTTCCTGAGCCCGGATTCGAGCCCGCCCTGTCAGCTGCCGCTCGCGACGGTTCGGCCGACGAACCGCGCGAACGTCGTAGGCGGACGGCGCAGAAGAGCCTCCAGGTCTTCGGAGGCGCCCGTCATGCCGAAGCGCTCGTAGTAGCGAAACATCGCCAGTAGCGTTTCGATCTGGTGTTCGGTCAGCCCGGTTGTTCTTGAGTGCGCCGCCCAGGCCCGGCGATCGACGGATTCGGCGCGGACCTCCCGGCCGAGGGCGCGGCCGAGGACTGCCGCGATCTCGGTTTGATCGAGCAGGCCGGGAGCGCAGAGCTCATAGCTATGACCGGAATGTCCGCCCTCGGTCAGTACCAGCGTCGCGGCCCGGGCGACGTCGTCGAGGTCGGCCATCGAAACCCTGGTCGCCAGGTCATAGGGCACCGAGTAGACGCCGCGCTCGGCGATGCTCGGCCATTGACCCAAGATGTTCTGCATGTATGGCGCGGGCCGCAGAACCGTGAAGTCGAGACCCGATTCGGCCAGCTTCGCCTCGACCGACATCTTGGCCCAGTGGTGCGGCATGGCCTGGATCGCCGGCTGCAGCACGGAGTGAAGAACGAAACGGCGGACACCGGCTGCCTTGGCCAGAGCGATGATCCGGCTGCCGATCTCCGCTTCGTCGGGATGGACGTTTGGGCAGATGTGGTAGACGGAATCGGCACCCTCGAGGGCCCGGGCCAGCGAAGTGGGGTCGCAGAGGTCGCCGACTGCGGTTTTGGCCGCCCCGGCCGCACGCAAAGCGGGTGTCTGCCGGGAGCTCCGGGCCAGGGCCCGCACTCTGGGCCCGGCGGCGTCGAGCTCGCGAAGGTGTTTCAGGACCGCCAGACCCGTCTTGCCGGCCGCGCCGGTGACCAGAAGCAGGGGGGTGGAGGGCGGCCGATTAGGCGGCACCGGCGTCGAGTGCGGCGGGGCTCAAGAATTCGAAGGCCTTGCCGGACAGCTTGTCGTCGAACTCGTCTCCGGTGCGGTAGACGGGGCGAACATCGTCGTCGACTCTGATCGTGCGCTCCAGCCGGCACCAGCAGACTTTGCCGGGGATGTCGTAGGTCCAGGTGTCGGTGCCGACGCGAAACACCCAGGAGCCGCCAACCGGCAAGCCGCGGTTGGACTCGACCGCCATGCCGGTAACGCTCATGTTGACCAGCTTGGACGGCACCGGCACGTCGACTCTTACGTCTTTCAAGGTCCAGCGCAGATTCTGCCGGTTGTCTCGCCTGTGGCCGACCGTATCGACGCCCTCCACGAGGCCGTCGACGGTCTCGTTCTCGGCCGCGGCCTCGCGGCCGGCCTGGCGAATGGCCGCGGCCGCATAGGCGGCGGCAAGCCCGGGATGCTGTTTGGCAAGCGGTTCCCGGGCGTAGATGCACTCTTCGATGAGCTGGCGCGAGCTCTCGCGCAGGGCGACCGCCTGTTTGACTTCGAGCTGTAGGTTGAGAATGCTCCTCTGCTGGTTCTCGATCAGGACGTTGAGCTCTTCGGCGAAGCCAGTCATCTCGAGACCGGGCCCGGCGACCTCGACCCGGGCACCGAAATCGCTCTTGGCGACTCGCGCCATCGTCGAGCGCAGCCTCGACACGGCTTCACCGAAGGCCGTCGAGAGCCGGTCGGGCAGAGCCCAGGCGACGAGCAGAAGTGCCAGAGCCGCGGCCCCAGCGATCGTCATCGTGTCTATGATCTTCGAGCTGTCCGTCGCGGCCTGATCGCGCAACCAGAGCAGAAGCTGCAAAGCGAGCGGCAGGGCTCCGGCGAGCAGGCAGAGCCAGAACAGCTGGCTGGAGAGGCTCGATCTGGAGGCTGACGTCACTACACACCTCGGCTCTGGGCATCATTCAGAGGGTCGACTACTATAGCGCGAGAGCTTCTGCCCGAAGGCACCGGGCCACAACCTTGCGAATTTGTTAGGTTGGAGCTCGGCGTTTGCGATGTGCTCGATTCTGGGTATTTTTGAGATTCAGGGCGATCCGACGAAGCTGAGGAGCCTGGCACTGAGGCTCTCGAAGCTCCAGCGCCATCGGGGCCCCGATTGGAGCGGCATCTTCTCGGGTGAGCGGGCGGTCCTCGCTCACGAGCGACTGGCGATCGTGGACATCGAGCACGGGGCGCAACCGCTCTTCAGCCCCGACCGCGGTGTCGTCCTGGCGGTCAACGGCGAGATCTACAACCATCGCGAGCTGGAGGCGGCGCTCGAGCGTCCGTACGAGTTTCAGACCGGGTCCGATTGCGAGGTGATTCTGGCTCTCTACGAGCAGCGTGGGGCCGACTTCCTGAATGATCTCAGCGGCATCTTCGCGTTTGCTCTTTACGACCGGTCTCGCGATCGCTACTTCATCGCGCGCGATCCCATCGGGGTCATGCCGCTGTACACGGGTCGCGATGAGCAGGGACGATTCTACGTGGCATCGGAGCTCAAGGCCCTGATAGGGACCTGCCCGACGATTGAAGAGTTCCCGCCGGGACACTACCTGGACAGCTCCGCGGGCGTGCCGGTGCCCTACTACCAGCCCCTCTGGCGGGGCTACTGCGTCGTCGAGGGCAGGCGCGCCGATCTGGGCAGCTTGCGATCCGCGCTCGAGGACGCGGTGCATCGCCAGCTCATGTGCGACGTTCCCTACGGCGTTCTTCTGTCGGGGGGGCTGGATTCCTCCATTCTCACCGCCATCTGCCACAAGTTCTACCGGCGCAGGGTGGAAGAGGAGGACCGAAGCGAAGCCTGGTGGCCCCAGCTGCACTCATTCGCGATCGGGCTCGAAGGCTCGCCGGATCTGGCGGCGGCAAGCACTGCGGCCGCCGCCATCGGGACCATCCACCACGAGTTCTCGTTCACCGAACAGGAAGGTCACGACGCGTTGAACGATGTGATTCATCACATCGAAACCTACGACGTGACCACGGTTCGAGCCTCGACGCCGATGTACCTCCTGGCGCGGAGGATCAAGGCGATGGGCATCAAGATGGTTCTGAGCGGAGAAGGGGCGGATGAGATCTTCGGCGGCTATCTCTATTTTCACAAGGCTCCCGACGCGCGCGAGTTCCACGCCGAGACCGTGCGCAAGCTCGACCAGCTTCATCTCTTCGACTGCCTGCGTGCCAACAAGAGCTTGGCCGCCTGGGGCATCGAGGGTCGAGTGCCTTTTCTGGACCGCGAGTTCTTGGATGTCGCGATGGGATTCGACGCCGCCGACAAGATGGTGCGCGACGGCCGGATGGAGAAACACGTTCTCAGGCAGGCGTTCGAAGGCTATCTGCCGGACGAAATCCTCTGGCGCCAGAAAGAGCAGTTCTCCGACGGGGTGGGCTATTCCTGGATCGACTCGCTGCGCGACCTGGCGGAGAGAGAGATCGGCGACGACGCCTTTGCCGAGGCCGAAAGGCGATTCCAGGTCAACCCGCCGGCCACCAAGGAGGCGTTCATGTACCGTTCCATCTTCGAGACGCACTTCCCGGGCGAGTCCGCGGCGGCCTGCGTGCCCCACGGAATGAGCATCGCTTGCAGTACACCGACGGCGGTTCGCTGGGATGCCGCATTCGGCGGCCGGGCCGATCCGTCAGGGCGGGCGGTCGAGGGCGTCCACAAAGACGCGTATTGAGGGTCGGGCTTCTGTCTAGTCCGACCCGCCGCCGTGGCGGGCGACCGCCGCTTCGACCTCGGACCAGGTGCCCCAGATGCTCTTTTCGATGCTCTCCATTCGGATTCGAGCGTCATCGCCGAGCTCGCGGATCGCGTCAAAGAGGCCGTGCAACTCGCCGCGCATCTCGTCGTACTGTTCGAAGTACTCGATCGAATCCCGCCAGGCGTCGCGATGCCGTTTGAAAGCGGTGGCGAAGTCGGGAGGGCACTCGCCGAAGTCGATCTCGTCGAGGCCTTCCACGTAGGCCCGGACCGCCTCCGCCAGCGGCATCGACTCCGGCGCGTGATTCCGCACGCCTCCGAGCTCGGTGTCCTCTGCCAGCACCGCGCCGATGGTTGCGGCTGCGCGAGGAGGCTCCGGTGGGGCGGATGCTGCGCAGGCTGCCAGAGCCAGGCAGGCGACGAGTATTCCGGTGCGGGTACGTGCTATTTTTGTTGGGCCGTGATCGACGAACCAGTTCATAGGAGATGATTATGGCAGGCACCGAGCAGGATGCGGAGTAGCGCTGGCGAGCTCCCACCCCCGGGGGTGGTGAGGTTCTGAGATGATTTGGATAACGTCTTTTTAGCACGCATACGTTGGGAGGACGACCATGACGACGACCACCTTGCGAAAGATCAACGCCCGAGATCTCATGAATCCCGAGGTCTTGACCGTCAACAAGGACATGAGCGTGCGTGGGCTGGCGGCTTTCCTGCTCGACAACCAGATCAGCGGCGCGCCGGTTGCCGGTGAAAAGGGCGAGTTGCTCGGTGTGGTGTCGATGACCGACGTCGCCGCCGCGGCCAGCAGTGACGCCGGCGTGGCGACCGATCGCAGAAACCCGAGCTTCTATCTGAAGGACCTCGAAGAGACCTACGGCGAGGAAGACGTCCGTAACTTCCACATCGAAGAGCCCGACAGAAGAGTCGAGGACATCATGACGCCGACGGTCTACTCGGTCGAGGTGGATGCCACGGTTGCCGAGGTGGCCAAGCTCATGTTGGACGGCCACCTGCACCGGGTCCTGGTCACCGAGGACGGCGTTCCGATTGGCATCATCTCGACCTCCGATCTGCTGGGTCTGCTGGTCGAGGAAGACTGACGCTCAGCCCTCGGCGGTGCGGGTGCGGGTCGAGCCGCTCGAATCCGGCTTCGCGATAGATTCGGGCTCATGGCGCAGCCGGCACGACCCAGCAAGCTCGATCATGTCGACTGGGAATCCTGGAGCCCCACCGATCTGGCAACCTTGCTCTTTGTCATCGAAAGGGATCGGATCCTCTTGATTCGCAAGCTGCGCGGACTCGGAGCCGGGAAGATCAACGGCCCGGGCGGACGCCTCGACGACGGCGAAAGCCCGCGGCAAGCCGCGGTCCGAGAGGTAGAGGAAGAGCTCGGGATCACCCCGCTCGACCCGGTCGAACGCGGGCAGCTCAGATTCCAGTTCGTGGACGGCTACTCGATTCACGGCTTCGTCTTTCACGCCACCAGGTACACGGGCGTACCGCATGCGACCGACGAGGCCATTCCTCTCTGGACTCCGCTCGACGCGATTCCCTACGAAGAGATGTGGGCCGACGATCGCCATTGGCTGCCGCTGCTCCTCAACGGCACCGAATTCAGCGGTCGCTTCATCTTCGACGGCGATGACATGCTCGACTTCGAGATCGAGACTTACCAGCAGTACTAGTCCGCCTCGTAGAGCGGTTCCAGAAGATCGATAAGAATCGAGAGTGAGTCCGAGGCGCCGTCTCGGAACACGACGGTGCAATTGGCGGGCGCCTGCTTGGCCCAGTCGTTCACCTTCTCGAGCGCCGCTCTGCGCTTCTTGTTCTTGTCTTTCCTGTGGGCGTCCTGGGTGAAGGTGAAGTGAACCGTGTACTTCTTTCGGCCCCGGGCCGCCTGTAGCAGATCGAGGGTCTCTCGATCCGGATTGCCGTGCTCGCCGTCGCCGGAGAAGACATAGTGATCGGCGGTGATCCGTTGGAAGAAGACGTCCTCGATGTTGCGCACGCTGCCGTGGTGCGGCATCTTGAGAATGTCGACGTGGAGAGGCTTGGTCTTCTTCAGGATCTTGGCCTTTTCGAGATCCTCGAGCAGGAAGTCGCCGCGCGCGTCCCCGGTCAGAAGAATCGACTTGCCCTTCATCTTGGCCAGCACGCAGAGGCTCGCCAGGTTGAAGGGCGACTCGTCTTCGAAGGCCTGGGCGCGGGCGCTGTCGCGCTCCTTCTCGAGGATCGCCTTCAGATCCTTGTCCCATTGCTTCTGGTATGCGACCACGCGGCCTTTGTTGGGGCCGACGACCTTGAACGTCAAGCCGTGGCCCAGGGACACGGCCCTCTTGGCTGGGGACATCAGTAGACCCCTGAACGGCTTGTTGACTGCGACCCTGAGCTTCTTGGCGGCCTTCCTCAGATCGCGGCCCTGCCTGGTGCTCTGCACCACGGCTTTCGATTCGCGCGACATCTTCGGGACGGCCAGGCCGAGAGGATCGTTCGATGCCACGGTGGCTGCCATGCGCGACACGATCTCGCGCTCGGGGTTCTTGAGGATGTCGTCGAACGAGTTGTGCCACAGGGTCTCGATCTTGTAGGGCAGCGGCTGCCGTTTCTCCTTGGCCTTGACGGTTTCATTGACCAGATCCAGGATCCCCGCGATGTGGTCGTCGTCGACGTGGCTCACCATCGCCATCCGGAACGGCAGGCTCTCGTCGTCCTGGAGCTCGAACTCCTCCCGGATCTGCTCCAGCCTGGGCTTGAGGAACTTTTTGTAGACCCCGCGCGGACCGCCGTCGATGAGAATTCGCTTGGGCTCGTCCCACGGCCCGTAGTGAAGAATCAGGGCGTCGCCCTTCTTGGCGAAGACGGCCTCGAGCGTGAAGACGGACGGCATGATCGGCTCCTAGATCGATTCCAGGGCGCGCAGGATGTCGAGCATGCCACTGCCCTGGAAATAGCGCTCGCGGCCCAGGTCGGTTGCCGTCGAGCAGAGAATCTCTTTGATTCTCTGGGGTTGTCCGATGAGCTCGAAGTGACGCGCCATGATCAGGGCCGCCGTGCCGCTGACGTGAGGCGCGGCCATGCTGGTGCCGTCGAGCCGATCGTCGCCCCCGTCTGGGATGGTCGACCGGATCTTCTCTCCCGGTGCGACGAGATCTGGCTTGAGACGACCGTCGCCGGTGGGCCCGCGGCTGGAGAAGTAGCTGACGCCGTAGGTGTGCGGATCGCGCCGATGGGTAGCTCCCACCGTGATCACCGCCTCGGCGTTGCCGGGGTCGGTGATGCTCACGGTGCGGAAACCCTCGTCGGGCAGGCCGGAAGGAGTCATGTACCGGGCGCGGCCGCTGTTGCCGGCCGCGGCGACCACCGTCAGACCGCTGGCGACCAACCGATTGGCCTCGTCGCAGACCGGAGTGCGCCCGCAGGCGTAGTTGGCGACGTCGTGCTCGATCGAGAAACTCAGATTGACGCCGTGGATGGCGACGAAGTCCTTGCGGTTGTTGAGGTCGCGCACGAACTGGAGCGCCGACATGATCGCGAACTCGTTGCCCTCGCCGTTCTCGTCCAGGACTCGAAGGTCGTAGAGCTCGATCTGCGGCCCGATGCCCTGAAGGTCGCCGTCGGCACGGTAGAGGTCCTCGAGCGCGTCTTCATCGTCCGCCGGCTCGTCGTCGATCGAGGCCAGGTTGTCGGGTGCGCCTTTCCAGTCGGCGGCAATGATCCCGGCAACGTGAGTGCCGTGCCGGTTGACCGGGGGCCGGTAGGAAGGCTCGGGCTCGTGCGGAACTCTCAAGAAGAGTTCCAGTTTCTGCCAGTCGATGAGCTGAGAGCTGGGGTCACCGATCAGCGAGATCAGCTGCTTCCGGTTCTTGGCCAGATTGAGAGCCGGGTAGCGTTTGCTGAGCTCTCGGAAGCTCTTCGATCTGGTGTTCCGAATCTCCTGCGGCTCGAGGCCGAGCAGTTCCCGGATCTGTATGAAATCGTAGGTGGCTCGGATGCGCGTCTGGTTGCGGAAGTCGCCGCCGCGGACGGCGCGTCGTCGAGACTTGCGTTCGTGCCTGGCGAAGGCCTGGCGCTTCGGCACGCCGTTGCCGTCGAACTTCCGAAAGGCCGGGTGACGCGCGTCGATTCCGGAGTCGACCACGGCCCAGCGGATTCCTTTGCCGGTGACCTTGAAGACGCGGCGCGCGGCGTCCGCTTTGATGGTCCCGACCGAGTCGTGGAGCGTTGCCTGCGTGGTCCTGTTTCGGTTCACCGAGTAGAGCGGGAACTCGTCTTCCCAATCCACCGCCGCCATGCCTTCGAGCAGAGCGATCACCGTTTGGGCGAGCTTGGAGTGCTCCTCGAAGAGATCCTCGTGAAGACCGACTCGTCGGTCTCCCCGGCTTCTGCCGACGCGCTTGCGGCCGGCCGGAGTCGCGAGATACGCGATCAGACCCACGACCCGGGCCAGCCAGACGGTGTCCGGCGTCACCTGTCTGGGGTCGCCGCCCTTCATGGCCGCCGTGAGATTGCGCGCCAGCGCGCGCTTGCCTTCGGGGGTCGACAGGCGCTCGACCAGGCGATCGGGATCCTCGGGTCCGCGCATTCCGGCAACCGACCGGGCCCACCAGCGGCTGAGCGGGATCACCACCCGGATGAGCTCGTCGAAGAACAGTCGAGCCACGACCACGTTCTGGTTGTAGGCGACGGCGGCGGGCGCGGTTTGCGCCTTGGGGTGGCGAAACCGGCTCGGCTCGAAGCCGCTCTCGCGGTCTTCGGCGAGGCGCTCTTTGAGCGCACGGGCAAGATCCGCGGTCGTGTAGTGCCAATCGGGGACCATCAGCAGCTCCACCTGGTGCCCCGGATTCATGCCGTGGGCGATCCAGACATCCGGCATGACCGGGGACTGCTGGGTGAAGCGTCGAGGCGATACGGCGCGGTAGAGGACGTTCTCGAAGAAGGCGCGAAGGTCGCTCATCGGTTCTCCCACTCTCTCGGGGCTGAAGATTGACAATCATGCTAGTCCGGCGCTCGGGCGAAGTCCAGCAAGTGAGCTGGCCCTACTCCCCGAGCCAGCGATCCAGCCAGCCGATCACGGTGTCGTGCCACAGGACGCTGTTGCTAGGCTTCAGCACCCAGTGGTTCTCGTCCGGAAAATAGAGAAAGCGACTCGGGATCCCCTGGCGCTGCAGAGCGGTGAACGTCGCCAAGCCCTGTGACTCCGGAATGCGATAGTCCCGCGCCCCGTGCACAACGAGCATCGGTGCCTTCCAACTGTCAACGTGGTTCGCCGGGTTGTGGCGCTCGTGGGCGTCCGGGTTCCTCCAGTAGGGGCCTCCATGCTCCCACTCCGGGAACCAGAGCTCTTCCGTGGCGTAATACATCATCCTCTGGTCGAAGATTCCGTCGTGATTGACCAGACATCTAAAGGCACTGGGCCAGTTGCCGGCGATCCAATTGATCATGTACCCACCGTAGGACGCTCCGAGAGCGCACGCCCGCTCGCCGTCGATCCACGGGTACTTGGCGAGGGCCGCGGCCAGGCCCTTCTGCAGGTCCTCCAGCGGCTTGCCGCCCCAGTCGTTGGTGATCGAATCGGTAAACGCCTGGCCGTAACCGGTCGAGCCGTGGAAGTCGATCATCATCACCGCGTAGCCGGCACCGGCGTACGGCTGAGGATTCCAGCGATAGTGGAAGTCGTTGTCGGAGGAGCCCTGCGGACCACCGTGGATAATCAAGGCCAGCGGGTACTTGCGCCGCGGGTCGAAGTCAGCCGGCTGCACGACATACCCGTACACCGTCTCTCCATTCCATCCCTCGAACGAGAACTGTTCGAAGTCCCCTACACGAGCCGCCGCCACTCGCTCGGCGTTGAGATCGGTCAGCCGCCGCCGATTTGAACCGTCCGTCGAAACCGAATAGAGGTCGACCGGTGAGCGCATCGTATCCATGCCGAAGACAATCCGGTTGCCGGCCTGCTGCGGTGATCTGATATGCGCGCCGTCTGTAACCTTCGATACCTTGCCGCTGGCAACGTCGATCGCGAACAACCGTATTTCTCCGGTATCTCCTGCGGTGGCGAATATCGTTTCGCCCGAGGCGGAGAAAAACATGCCCCCCACCGAGCGATCCCATTCCTCGGTGAGAACACGAGCTTCGCCGTCCGGCCACTCTCGAACCATGACCCTGAATCGGTCGGCCTCGAAGCCCGGCCGCTCCATGGCGAGATGTGCGAGCAGCGAGCCGTCGGCCGAAAAAACCGGCTGGGTATCCCACGCCTCGTTCTCCTCCGTCAGACACACGGGCCGGCCGGAACCGTCAGCTGGGACTCGGTACAAATCGAAGTCGGTGGACCATGGCTCGTGTCCTCCCGCGTCGCGTGCCGTGAAGACCAGTTCTTTCCCGTCCGGCGAGAAAACGAACTCCTCGCTGCCTCCGAACGGCTTCGACGGAATGTCGGCGTCCCACCCGGTCGTCAGATCCACTGGTGCTGCTGCACCCTGCTGCAACACGAAGAGATGGGAGCGTCGCCCGTCCTTGAGCGTGTCCCAGTGGCGCACGAAGAGGCGATCGTAGATCCTGCCGGTTTCCGGGCTCTGTTCGGCCTTCTCGAGGCGGTCGGCCGTGCATTGGATGCTGTCGCAGTCCAGGAACACCTCGAGCGTAAAGGCGATCCGGCTGCCGTCGGGCGAAACCTCGAGATTCGCCACGTCGAGAGGAAGGCTGGTGACCTGCTTTGCTTTGCCACCTGCCGCCGGGAGCCTCCAGACTTGAGATGATCCGGAACGGGTCGAGAGAAAGTAGATCGCCGATCCGTTCGAAGACCAGCGCGGATTCGAGTCGCTCTCTTCGTGAAGGGTAAGCTGGTGAACGTCGCCGCCGTCCACCGCGATCTCCCACAGGTCCGTGCGGCCCCGGTCCGCTTCGAGATCGGTAACTCGTCGGACGAAGACGATCTCGTCGCCCGCGGGAGAGACTTGCGGGTCCGAGAGTCGATCCATCGACACCAGATCGTGGACCGAAAAAGGGTGCGTTTCGGCGGCGCCAGGCGCTGCTCCAAGCAGAAGAATCGCCAGAAGAATCAGACTCGACTTGTGCATAAGAATCCTCCCAGAGAGAACCGAGACAACCTTTCGGATCCTACGCCGGCTACCGGCGATTCAAGGGCTCCGTCACGCCGCGGCCGCCACGAGAATCTAGCGTCAGTTCGGCATGGCCTCGAGGTAGCTCTTGACGGCCTTGTACTGACTCTCGCCGTCGAGACCCGCTTCGGCCAGGACCATTGCGCCCTGGCCGCTGCCGAGGAAGTGTCCGTTGCGGAACGGATGAAGCGAGACCGAGCGTCCGGCATCGGATTGGATCCAGCGATACAACGTAGCCATGGTGAATCCGGTGACACCCATCGCTTCTCTCGCGCGCTCTTCGGGGAAGATCCGCCGCTGCCGTTCTCGGGGCAGGAGGTCGAAGAGCTCGGCGCTCGAGACGTGGTAGACCCAGGGATCGAATCCGTCTTGCTCCAATAGGGGCAGCGCGCCTTCGATGAAGGCGTAGGTGACCGCGCTTTCCTGGAGAACGATGGTTCCGTGTCCACGACCCTTGGGCTTGCGCAACAGGTAGACGCCGGTGACCGACTCCTCGGGCGCGGCCAGTCCCAGGGCCGCGCGGTCCAGAACGGTCTCGTTGGGCCGGGTCACGAACGGAGCGATGAGCGCGGGCTTCCTGGCCAGCGCGGCGCTCAAAAGCGGCCAGATCTCGAGGGGATCCCAAGGTGTCAAGGTGATCGCGGTGCCGCGAGGGAAGTTCTCTTGCAGGAGCTGAAGCGGCTGCGGGTCGGCATGCGTCGGACCATCTTCGCCGGTCTTCAAGCCCGCATGGGCGCAGATCAGGATCACGGGCTTGTACGGATCTCCGGTCCGCTCCTTCTGGGCCTGGCAGCCGATGGCGTGCAGACGAGCCGCGATGTGTCCGAGGGGAGCCATGAACGCTCCGTACGAAGACCCGACCCCAATGTGATGGCCGAGGGTGGACATGCCCGCGAGAATGCCGGACATGGCGTCCTCGCAGATGCCGCCGATCGAGAGCGTGCGGGCCTGCGGGTTCGACTGGGCGTTCCAGTAGCCTTCGGGAAAGCCCACCGCCACGGTGTTGACGCTGGTCGATCCCAGGAGATCCGCCGCCGCGGCGAAGAAGGCTCCGCCCGAAGCCTTGTTGTAGTGGTGGAGCGCCCGGCCCAGCTCGCCGCGCAGCGTGGTCGAGGTTCCGGGACTCAGTTGCAGCTCGTCGGGCACCTCGGGCTGGCTGGTGGCGATCTCGTAGACCGACTCGACGCTGGGCGCGCCGTCTCGCGGCGTTCGAGTGCTCTCATCCAGGCGCTCTTTGGCGGCTCGCAGACGCGCAGCCAGCAGGTCGACCGCCGGGCGGTGCTGTTCGAGGGTGCTTCTGACCACGCCGAGCGACTCCCAGAAACACTCCTCCATGATGGTCGGACCGTCGTCGCCGATCTGGCAGCGCTGGTTGCTGGACTCGCAGGTTGGCAGGAGCGCGTCCTGGTCGCCGGTGAGAGCGGAAAGCGCATGGCAGAAGCCATCCGAGCACAGGGCATGACCGGCGCCGTGCGAGGCGCGCCCTTCGATGCCGTACTGCCACCCCTTGACGGTGCGGTAGATGATCGCCGTGGGCTGACCGTTGTCGAAGGTCGCGGCCTGTCGCTGGGCGCCGATCACCTGCTGCAGGTCCGTGCCGTCTTCGACATAGAGAACGTTCCAGTCGTTCAGATAGAACAGCTCCATCGGATTCCACTGCACGTAGTCTCCGGGTGAGCCGTTGTCGCGGCAGACCTGGTTGCTGTCGATCGAGGCTTGGTTCCAGTCGAGGTGCAGGGTGACGTTACCGAGCGAGGCGGTACCGGCGGCGGCCAGCGACTCCGCGACTCGGCCCGGCGTCAGTCCGCCTTCGCCCTCGACGATGTGGACCCGGGGCGCGTCGTCCCCGAAGTAGTCCCGGACCGCAAAGGCGAGTCCCAGGGAGCTCGCCACGCCCACGCCCGAGGCGCCGGTGGACAGTCTCACGAACGGCGTCGCCGGCGTCGGGTGGCCGTCCAGGGGCTTGGAGCCGAACCTCTTCAGCAGCGGCGTGCGCGTGACGGGGTTCCGCCGGAAGCCGAGCAGATCCTCCAGCCGCAGCCGGTAACGAACGTCGTCCGGGAGCAGGTCGGGCGCCGCGATCCTCGCGATCTCGTCGCGGATCGCCCACATCGCGTAGAGACCCATTGCTTTGTGTCCGGCGGCATAGGAGACCAGATCCGAGTCGCCGCGCTCGGGGCGGGCGAGGTCGTAGTCGGCCGAGTCGAACAGGATGCCGGCCACGAAGCGTCCCGACGAGATCGAGCCGCCCGGGTGCCCCGAGGTCGGGACATAGTTGAACATCAACGCGCACAACGAGCGGTAGACCAGGTCCAGCGTCTCGAAATGAGCTGATTCCTCGGGCGTGAAGGGTTGGGTGGCTAGCGATCCGGCGGTGACCTCCCGGTATGCCGCGCGTCTGCTTTCGAGCTCGAGGTTGAGCATGGCTCCTCCTTGTGACTTGGGTGGGCCTCGACCACTATCGGGGCCTTTCGGGGACCCTGTGGCGCCCAGTGGAGATGGCACCATTCTGTGAGAGCGGGCTTGCTCGGCACACCACCCTCGGGGGTAGGCGAGGGCCTAGCTGCTCCAGTCTGGAGCCGAGCCGCTCGATTGCATGGGGTCGCCAGGGCCCCCAACGCCAGCCATCACTCGCTGGTCATGATGAACAGCGGATTCATCTCGAAGCTTTTGTAGTGCGGTCGCAGCCGTTCCCGGTTGTAGTAGCGGTCGACGTCGACGACCTTGGAAGAGGCCGTCACCACATCGATCGGCACGTTGTCGTAGCGGCCGTTCTTGAGCACGACGAGCCTGCCGTGAACGCCGCTCAGGATGAGGTCGAAGGCCAGGTTGCCATAGGCCATGGGAACGATCGAGTCGATCGCATCCGGGTCCCCGCAGCGAACGAGATAGCCGAGCTTCTGGTTGATGATGTCGACCCGCTTGCCGTCGTTGAACTCGGGTGAGAGCTCCTTGAGCCGGGCCGAGACCAGATCGCCGATCCCACCCAGTTTGGCGTGGCCGTAGGCGTCCTTGACGCTGTCTTTGAAGACCATCTCACCGCCTTCGAACATCGCGCCCTCGGAGACGATCACCACCGAATAGCGGCTCGGATTCTCGAGCCGATCCTGGCTCAGGAGCTCAGCTAATCGCTCGATGCTGAACTTGTGCTCCGGGATAACGCATCGGTTCGCCGCGCCGGCCATGGCCGGCAGCATGGCGGTATAGCCGGCGTAGCGGCCGAAGACCTCGAGCACCAGGAAGCGCTCGTGAGATCCCGCCGAAGTTCTGAGCCGGTTGGTCATCTCGATCGTGCGAGTGATGCAAGTACTGAAGCCGATGCAGTAGTCCGTGCCGGGTACGTCGTTGTCCATCGTCTTCGGTATGCCGATGACCTTGACTCCCTCCTGATAGAGCCGCACGGCATAGGAGAGCGTGTCGTCTCCGCCGATCGGGATCAGGAAGTCAATGCCCAGAAACTCGAGGTTCGCCAGCACCTCACTGGTGAGGTCGTTGAGCTCTCCGGTGTAGGTCTCGGCCAGGTGGTCGGGCAGCTCCTCGCGCTTGACCTTGCTGGGCTGAGTTCTCGAGGTGTGAAGAAACGTGCCGCCGGTTCGGCCGGCCTTGTTGACCACCTCCTCGGTGAGGATCTGGCAGCTCTCGGAATTGTCGGCTTCGGGATCCCGTTTGACCTCGATGAGCCCCGCCCAGCCTCGCCGGATGCCGACGACCTCGTAGCCCTCGCGCAGTGCTCGGATGGTGACCGCTCTGATCGCCGGGTTCAGGCCCGGCACGTCGCCGCCGCCGGTCAGAATGCCTATGGTGCCCTTGCTCTTGGTCATGAGTGCTCGCTGCCTTTCTGGCGAAATTGTCGTCGGAGGCGGATTGTAGCCGGTGGGCAGCGGGCTCGTGAACACCCGTTTGGAGGGTGGGTGTTTGGGTCGGGGGCGCGATAATCAAGCGATGAGCTTCGAGGGCGGTCGGTGAACGAAGAGCGACTCAACGGCATCCGGATCGGCTACGAGGTCCTCGGCGACGAGTGTGCAGGCGATCCGGTCGTCTTCCTGAACGGTGTGATGATGACGACCCGGTCTTGGGTGCTCCAGACCGCGGTCATGCGCAAGACGTTTCGCTGCGTTCTCCACGATTTCCGCGGTCAGCTCCTGAGCGGGAAACCGGACCGGCCGTGGACTCTCGAGGACCACGCCGGGGACCTGCTGGCGCTGCTCGATCATCTCGAGATCGAGCGCTGCCATCTCGTCGGCACGTCGTACGGCGGTGAGGTCGGGATGATCTTCGCCTTCAGCCATCCGGACCGGGTCATGAGCCTGTCGCTGATCTCAAGCGTCAGCGAGGTCGGCGAGGAGCTCGATCGAGTGGTGGCCGAGTGGGGTAGGGCGGCGCTCGAGGCCCCGGATGATCTCTACCGCATCTCGGTGCCGTCGAACTTCTCGCCGCAATTCGTTGCCGACCATCCCGAGGTCATCGAGCAGGGCGAGGCGCGCCTGCGCGCTTGTCCACCGGATTTCTTCACCGGTCTTGCCGGGCTCATCAAAACGTTCCGCTGGCTGGACGTTACGGCCGAGCTCCATCGCATCCGGTGCCCGACCCTGGTCATGGTCGGCGAGGAGGACCTTCTGAAGCCTCCGCCCTACAGTCGGCTCATCGTGGAGCGGATTTCCGATTCGGAGCTGCGGATCGTGCCCGAGGCTGGGCATGCGCTGATCATCGAGAAACCGGATGAGGTCAACGCGGCGATCTCGGAGTTCTTGGCCAAGCACGGCTAGCGAATCGACCGCGGGCAGCGGCAATCGAGGGCGCGGGAATCCGCGCCTTGTAGTATTGGCCCGACAAGAGCGACGGATCAGGTCGAGGTGGCAGACGTGGCGAGCACTCCCGTATTCCAGCGTGTGGTGAGAATCGCACTCAGTGGTCTGCTCGCTCTTCCCCAAGCGGTGGTTCCGGCGGCCACGATAACGGTTCGCGGCGCCTGCACACTGCCGGACGCCATCACCGCCGCCAACAGGAATGCCGCCGTCGGGGCTTGCTCAGCGGGCTCCGGGGCGGACACCATCAGACTGACCGCCGACGTCGACCTGATCGCGGCCGACAACGCGGACAACGGGCTCCCGCAGATCAGCACCAAGATCGAGATCCAGGGCCGGGGCTTTGCGATCGAACGCAACGCGTCCGGTCCTCCGTTTCGGATTCTCGACGTGCTGCCGAGCGGCAATCTGACCCTAGACCGGGTGACCGTGGCCAACGGCAAGACCTCCACCAACGGTGGCGGCATTCGGACTCTGGGTACCCTCACACTCAAGAACAGCACCGTGTCCGGAAACGAGTCGGGAAACCGCGGTGGCGGGATCTACGCCAACGGCGGCGGATACACTCAGGGTGCCGAGGTCACACTGGTCAACAGCACCGTGTCGCGAAACACCGCTCGACGGGGTGCCGGCATAACCGCCTATGACTACTCTCGTCTGACGATCTCGGGCAGCACGATCTCGAACAACGTCGCGGTCTCTCGCGGCGGCGGCATATTACTTCATGCGGCCTACACCACCACGATCTCCAACAGCACGATCTCCTCGAACTCGGCGTCGAGCGGCGCCGGCATCCGGGCTACCGACTATTCGGCTCTCGACATCACCGACACGACCATCTCCGACAACACCAGCACGAGGTTCGAAGGCGGCGGGATCTTTAGCGTCGACTCGGATCTCCGCCTGACCCGGAGTCGCGTGACCGGCAATTCCGCGAAACGCGGTGGGGGTATCTTCGCCTCCAGCGAATACGGCGGTATCGGTCTGCGCTACAGCACCATCTCGGGGAATACCGCCGGCGAGTTCGGCGGCGGAGCTTTTGTCTCGGGATACGAGGGGTACTTCAGTCTCAGAAACAGCACGATTTCGGGAAACTCGGCCGCGACCGGCGGCGGCCTTTTCCATCTCAGCACCTACTACCGTTTCGAGACCGCCATCAACTACAGCACGATCTCACAGAACAAGGCGTCACTTGGTGCCGGCATCTACGCTATGGGCGACTACGCCGACTACAGCACCCTGGGCAGCAGCCTGGTGGCCGGGAACAACGGCGGCAACTGCGCGGGCCCGGGTCTGAGCGGCGCGGGCAACAACTTCGACGACGACGGAACCTGCCCGGACGCGGCCGCCATCTCGCCGGGCGTGGACTTCGACACGAGCCTGGCCGACAACGGCGGACCGACTCCGACCCATGCTCTTCTCGAGGGCAGCGTCGCGATCGACGTCGGCGTTGACTGCTCCCAGGCGCTCACCGACCAACGACGATTCCCGCGCGACGAGCTCTGCGACAGCGGCTCGTTCGAGTTCGGGGCTGAAGGCCTCGGGGCGTCCGTGACCGGGGTCGCCAATCGGAAGGTGTTCTGCAAGAACCTCGCGACCCGCCAGAAAGGGAAGACGCGAACCAAGCAGAGCTCCTGGCTGTGCGACGACCTCGGGGTGACCGCGAGCTCCTCCGAGCGTGTTCTGCTGTGGTCGATTGGGATCGCTGACGGGACCGCCGCGGTCGGAGGGTCGGTCAGTGGTCTGGACAAATCGCGAAAGCCGCGAGTGGTCTGCCGGAACAAGACCAGGGCCACAAAGGTGGCCTTTGCCTCCGATACGCCGTCATGGAACTGCGAGGCAGAGGGGCTGGTCGTCGAGCCGGGGGACTCGATTCAGCAGAAGATCAAGGGCAGGGTCTAGGCCACTCGGCCAGGGCGGCTAGAAAGAGAATCGGACTACGCGGTGACGGGCGACGAAGCCGGCCTTTTCGACCGCCTTGCGCGAGCTTTCCGATCTGGACCCGAACGGCATTAGAGCACGCCCCTCTTGATGAGCGTGGGGCTTCCGACCCGAGACACTTCGAGGTGCCCAGAGCGGTTTTGGAAAGTCAGGCGGTGGCGGCCTCGCTCAGAAGGCTCTCGACCTTCGCCTTGAGCATCAGGCCGTCCATCGGTTTTGTGACGTAGTCGTCACAGCCGGCCAGGAACGCACGCATGATGTCGCGCGTTCGGCCTCGGGCCGAGACCATGATGATTGGGATGCAGGCGGTCTCCTCGTGCCTTCGCAGGCGAGCACAGGCCTCGAGTCCATCCATCACTGGCATTTCAATGTCCAGCAGGATGATCGCTGGCTGCTCAGTAAGAGCTTTCTGGAGGGCTTCGCTGCCGTTACGGGCTGTGACGACGTCAAACGGTCCCCCACCGAGTAGTAGTTTCTGCAGCATCAACGTGGTGGCTGAGTCGTCGGCTAGAAGGATTTTCTTGCGCATTCGGTCTCTCCTCTGCTCAAGAGCGGCTCGCTGGGAGCTCGGGGGAAGTCAAGCGGCAAGGTTGGTGCCGTGCCCACATCCCAATATGTGCATTAATCAAACGGCGAGCTGCGAACGCGCGTATGTCGCTCCATCTAATATGACTTATGGCTCTGACCAGCGCAGGGCGCGGCGCCTTGGTAACAACACCGTGAGCACCCATCTCTGGAACTGTGAATCAAGACCGGGGAGGTTCTCCTCGGTTGGGAGACTCAGGGAGTGGAAACTCGACCCGATAGCGCGGTAGCTGTGGTCGTTGAAGGTGGCGCGCCGACGATTTTGCCTGTGACGGGTCCGAGAAGGTAAGTTTGCGCTTTCACTGAGCTCTACCCGGGGACGCTGAGGCTCCGGCACCCCACCGGCACTCCACCGGTACTTCGAATTACTCGCGAGGACGATCCAGATGACTCCTGATTCCGACACCCACGTCGTCACCCTTCAGACCGTCGAGGCGGAGCGCCGGAGCACGTCGCTCGAGGTTGCTCTCCCGGACTACGAGCGCGAGCGATTCGAGGACGTCGCGTTCATGACCGCCATGGGGCTGGTTCTGCTCGGCAACTATTCGCAGACCGGACACTTCGGCGGGCCGCTCGCATACACGCCCTACAACGTCGCGGTCCACCTCGGTGGGCCGGCGATGGGCGGCATGCGCTACGACCTGCGCGAGCCGAAGCATCCGTTCGCGGACCGCTTCATGCTCACCGGGGGCCACAGCATTCCGACCTGCTACTCGCTTTGGATGGTGCTCTACGAGGCCATGCGGCGTCAGTACGAGACCACCGGCGACGAGCGCTTCCGCTGCGATCCGCAAGTCGGCATGTACGGCATCGACGCGCTCGGCTTTCGCCGCGGCCCCGACGCGGTCGAGCGGCTGCTACCGGACAACGGGCTCGTCGACGACCCGCTTTTCGCGCAGGCGAAGGTGCGCGGCATCCGCCCACTCATGGGGCACGCCGAGTCCACCGACGTCACCAACGACGTCAACGGCGGCCCGTCGGGCGTGGGTCTCTCCACCACCGCCGGCAAAGCCCTGTTCTGGAACTATCTGGGCGCCGATCCGAAGCTCAAGGTGATCGCCTTCGAGGGCGAGTTCGCGCTCACCTCCGGCCACTCGCAAGAGCTCAAGACCGCCGCGCTTGCGCAGCAGGTTGGCAAGCGCCTCAGGATTCTCATGTCGATGAACAACGCCGGCATCGACGACTCGCTCATCGGCGGCGTGATCAAGGACAAGTACACCGGCTACGACATTGCCAACCAGTGGGCCTCCTACGGCTGGAATGTCTTTACGATCGGCGACGGCGCCGACTTCGACGACATCTTCGGGGCCCTCAAGACGATGGAGGACTGGCCGGCCGACGACCGGCGTCCGATGCTCCTCGTCGGTCCGACGATCAAGGGCTGGTGGCCGACCGCGAAGAACGGCGAGCTTCCCGGCTATGGCGAACAGCTCCAAAGCTACGCCAGCCACCCCTATGCCCTGAAGACGAACTCGGACTACTTCATCGCCCTGGCCTCGAGCTTCGAAGAGCGGTTCGGGGTGGAGTTCGAGGCGATCCGCGACGGCGCCCCCGGCACCGAGGTGGAGCGGCTGCGCCAGTTCAAGACCAACATAGACGTCTGGCTCTCGGCCCTGGACAAGAACGGTCTCGGGCGCTGGGTCGCCGGGCGCCTCGTCGACATCGCCGGCACCCTCGAGCGCGAGATGCCACTGCGCATCGAGACCGGCAGCGACCCGTTTCTCGACGAGCGCCTGCTACCCGCCAACCTGCCCACCGATGCCGTCGATGTCGTGATGAAGAACCCGGTGAGCGGCGAAGAGGTGAGCCGTACCATCCAGCTCTTCCAGCCCTATGGCGAAAAGGCCGGGGCCCGCCGAGCCATCAGTGAGATGGGCGCCTATCTCAACTACGTCACCGACAATCGCTTCCTGACCCTGGCCGCCGATCTCTCCGGCTCGATCAACGTCGAGAAGTGCCACTACTTCGGCCACTACGACCCGGCCGACAACCCCGCGGGCACGCGACTCAAGGCCGGCATCCAGGAAGCTGTCAACGCCGCCACCGTCTGCGGTGCCGTGGCCAACAACGCTTCCGCCGATCCGGACACCTTCGCCGGCGTCTGGGGACTCTCCGGCACCTACGGCTCCTTTACCCCGCTGATGTACACGCCGACCCGCGTCTTCAGTCAGCAGAAACAGGACAGCCCGTTCAAGATCGGCGTGGTGACGATTCTTTGCGGCCACTCGGGTCCGGAGACCGCCGCCGACGCGAGAACCCACTTCGGCATCTTCGCTCCCCAGACCTGGAGGCTGATGCCCCGCGGGCAGGTGATCAACCTCTACTTCTGGGACTACAACGATGTGGCCGCGGGCTACTTCGCCGCGGTAGCGAAAGCGGCGCGCGAGCGCCTCGCAGGGGTCATCGCCGTCCACGTAGCGCGGCCCGACTTCCTGGTCGCCGACCGCACTCGCTTCGCCGACACCGACCTCAAAGCCGCGGCCAAGGGCATCTATCTGATTCGCGACTGGCGTCCCGACCAACCGAAGCAGGGCACCGTGTTCGTCCAGGGCTCTTCGTCGACCATGAACCTGGTCTCCCAGCTCGACACGCTCGACGCCGAGGGTCTCAACGTGCGCGTGGCCTCGGTGATCTCGACCGAGCTCTTCAACGACCAGCCGGCACAGTACCGGGAGCGCATCCTGCCGGACTCCTGCCGCTACGACGCGATGTTCGTCTCCACCATGACCAAGCGCATGCCGCCGCTTCCCAACATGGGACCGCTCACCGAGGAGTATTCGCTCTATGCCGATTGGGACGACCGCTGGCGCACCGGCGGCACCGAGCCCGACGTCATCGCCGAGGCACGGCTCGACTCCGACTCGATCCTCGACGGAATTCGGCGCTTCGCGAGCGACCGTGACGAGCGGCTGGCGCGCCAGCGCGCCGCGCTGGGGTAGGACACAGCGGGGTGCTCGAGGACGCGTGAACCCGAGCGGATCAGAAGCTGTAGACGGCGGACACCGAGGCGGTGTCCACTTCATCGGCGAAGTCGACCCCGATGTCGATCTGGAAGCCCTGAAAAGCCACGCCCAGACCTAGCGCCAAGTGCGTCTGGTCCTTGCCGCGCGGTTGCAGCGCGTTCAGGAAGAGATCATCGCTCGTGTCCCGGAGCTGGTGATCGGGGTCGAGCCACGCCCCGACCCGTACGGCGATGACCGGTGTCGAGCGGAGAAAGACGTACTCGCCGCCCAGATGGAGCTCGTCCGCGTCGTCCAAGGCTTGCTCGTTCGGCTCATCCACGCTCGCCGCTATGGCTTCGAGGCTCTTCAAGATGGTCGAGTACTCGATGTGATCCCACTGGAAGCTCACGGTCAGTCCGCCGTCCGGGGCCCGGTAGGCGAAGCCCAGACCGATCACCCACGGAAGCTCGACCGAGATCCCGGAGACACGCCGGAGGACTGCTCCGGGCGGCACGCCGAGATCGAGCGCCTCACCCGCTCTGCTCTCGATCGCGATCCTGGCTTCGGGCCCCTGCCGGTAGATACCCCCGATCGTCCAGCCGTTCGACGGCCGCCAAAGAAAGCCCCCGATCAGGCCCCAATCGGTGTCGTCCCCGAAGATGCTCTGGCTGACGAGCGACCTCTCCGGCAAGAAGGAGGTCGGTGCCAGCAGGTTCACGAAGGGGTCCTCGTCCGGCAGGTAGACGGTCGCCAGCGAGTTCAGGGACGTTTCATGGTAGATCACCCCGAATCCGAGATCGATGTTCTCGCCGAGGCGATAGCCGGCGGAGAGCCCGTAGCTTACGAAGTTCAGATCGGTCGTCACGCGCTGGTCGAAGAACCGGTCTTGGCAGCAGTCGGTGCCGCCCCCGAAGAGTCCCCGGGTCTCACTGGAGAACTCGAAGCTCGCCATTTGGTGCCGGAAGAAGGCAAGCGACCACCGCCCCTTCGGGTACGCCAACGACAGGAAGGCGAGTCCCGTGACGACGTCTTCCGATGTCGCCGTCCTGAGACCGGCTGTGGTGTCGGCCCCGAAACCGCTGGGGAGGCCCTCCACTCGGCCGCGCTCGGTGAACGGCGTCGAGTAGCTCCAGCGGCGCGCTTCGATCGAGAACTCCGGCTCCACCAGCTGCACCAACCCGGCCGGATTGGAGAACGCGGCGGTCGCGTCGTCGGCGAGGGCGACGAAGGCGCCACCGAAGCCCATGCTGCGGGCTCCGGGGTCGGAGAAGCTCAACTGTAGCGGGACGATCGGCTCCTGGCCTGCGACGGGACCCGCCAGGCTGCAGACGAGTAGAGCCACGGCCGGGACGGGCCGCGACCACCGTTGGATTCGGATCGTCACTCGCTCCGCCATGCGTCAGGAGTCGGGCACACCGCCATTGATGTAGTCGAACAGCCTCGGCACCGCGTCCGGGTAGTCGTCCCGGTTGACCAGGACGAAGGGGTCCGGGGTGTCGTTACCGCCTCGCTGACGTCCCCGCTTCTGGGAGCTCCGGATCGGGCTCAGGTAGTGGGCGTTGAGCAGATGGCCCCAGGCGCCCCGGTGCTCGAAGCGCGGACCGTCGATGGAGATCTTCCGGCGCTCGGGGTGCGGCGCGAGCATCCCCAGCCTCGCCACGATGTCGTTCTGGTTGCCGTAGTGCTCGATCCAGGGCGATTGACGTCGACCGCGACGGGCCGAGCGATAGAAGCGCATGGACTCGGCACAGGTGGCGAAGGCATAGACTTCGAGCTTGGCGAGATCGGCGGGGTCGAGCGGCTCGAACTCGTCGAGATCCAGAGCTGACAGGTCCGGGAATACCGGCTCGGGTGGCGCGAATGCCGCACTCGGTGCTCCCGCCCGGCGGGGCCGCTGCCGCGTCTCGTACCTGTCGGCCAACCGATAGAGCCACCTCAGCACATTGGCCATGATGATCGTCCCTTGGGAGTGGCAAACGACCACGACCCGCCGCTTGTGGGGGTCGACGAGAGCATCGTAGACGGCGGGGAAGGCGACCTTGAGTGGCTCGGTGGGATGGTGCCAGCTTCTGCCCAGAGCGCACTGCAGCAAATCGATGAGCATGGCGTCGGTGCTGTTCTGGATCAGGGTGAGCGGTCGATGGAAGAGGTAGGCCAGATACGCGGCGTTGATCTGGGCCACATTGTCGTCGGTCATGATGCCGTTGATGAAGAACCAGTGCTCGTCGCGAAAGCTCGTGTAGCTGCCGTTGTGGTCGGGGCGCTGCAGCACCACGGTCGGGTGCCAGAACAGGTTGTCGAGAAGCGGCGGGCCGAACGACGGCGGCGTCATCGGCAACGACGGCACGTTGGTGTTGACGAGAAATCGGATCGTTCGCCGCAGCCGCCACAGATCGAGGATCTTGAACTCGGAGTAGTGCTCATGGGGCGGGATCCAGGTCCAAGGTGGACCCAGCACCGAGCTCACCAGCGCCGGCGGCGAGATTCTCACCGCATCGAGGAGCGTTCCCGCGAGGTCTCGGACTCCGCGCTCGACCTTGCGCAGGTCCCTTGGGAGCTTCTCGGCGAGCTCCTTCTTGCCGGCGATGGATTCCGAGACGGGCTCCGCGAAAGGAACCCTAGCGGTGTTCAGGCTACCGCCTGCGGTCGGCATGTCAGCACTTGGCATGGCGCTCCTCCAGTCCGGTCAGGGGAGGGATGAAAGCCTTCCCGGCCATTATCAGCCTGAGCGCACATGCGGGCAAGTCACCCCGAACCCACCCGGAGAGGTGAGGACCCAAACTACCCATCGATGTGTAGCGATATCTCTCTACTTACGTTACGAACGTCAGCAGCGACTTCCCTCGATCCAAGGAGATCCTCTCCCGGGGAAAGCCAGCAAGCGGACGCAGGCGGCGACTCGCACTCGCGGCGCCGCCACCTTTGTTGAGAAAGGTGGGTTCCATGGAGCTCAACGACGCCAAGAAGGGGACGATCCGTTCCCCGCCAGAGCGACGGCGGCCCTGGCGGCCGACCGGCGCCATCAGCGCACGCGGAGATGACAAGGAAGGGTCAAGAAAGGGAGGAAAAGGAGAAATCGAATGGCACGCGCAAAAAAGAAGAAGCTGAAGATCTATCTGACCTCGTGGCAGAAGAGAATGGTCGCGGACTTCGCCACCAAGGCCACTCTGGGCAACATACGCAGGCGCGATCTAGCGGCAGTGGAAATCGCCTGGCGGCCGGGAGACTGCCTCGCCTCGTACAAGCTGCCGGCTCTGGGCGTTGTCAAGGACGACTGGATGCTCTATCTGACGGACGAGCAAGTAAAGATGGTGTCAGCCGAGCTTGGCTTGCGGCAGAAGGTCACGGCCATCAACATCTCTGCTCGAGACGTCGAGGCCGGTGCTATCGGGTTCAGTTAGACGATTGGGCGGCATGGCCGATCCAAGCGTGACCGAGCCGGACTACGACCTCCGGGCCTGTATTTGGGAGCTGACGCTGCGCTGCACGATGAACTGCATGCATTGCGGTTCGAGCGCGGGAGCGGCCCGGCACAAGGAGCTCACGCTGAACGAGTGCCTGGCCGTCGCCGACGAGCTTGCGGCTCTGGGCTGCGAGGAGCTGACGCTCATCGGCGGCGAGATGTTTCTCTACAGAGGTTGGGAACAGATCGCTCGCCGTCTCACCGACGCCGGGGTGCTGGTCAACATCATGACCAACGGCTACCACTTGCAGCCAAAGCATCTGGAGCAGATCAAGTACGCGAACCTGGCCAACGTCGGTCTCTCGATCGACGGCATGGAGGAGAACCACAACCGGATCCGGCGGCGGCCGGATGGCTTCGCTCAGGTGACCCGCTCCATCGGTCTCTTGAGGGCTGAAGCCGTTCCCGTTGGCGTCGTGACCAGCCTGCTGGACTTCAATTTCGCTGACCTCGAGCCGATGTACGCATATCTCGTGGAGCACGGTGTGGCGATCTGGCAGCTCCAACTGGTCAATCCGATGGGCAACATGTTGGGCTGCGACGATCTGATCATCCGCGCGGACAAGATCCCGGCGATCACCGAGTTCATCCGAGAGAAGAATCTGGAACGGGAGATGGTCGTGATCGCCGCCGACAGTATCGGCTACTTCGACGATCACGAGACCTACATTCGTGGCAGAAGGGCGCCCATATGCTGCTGGGAAGGCTGTCAGGCGGGGCTCACCTCGGTCGCGATCGACTCGGTCGGCAACATCAAGGGGTGTGGAGCGCTGTACGACGACTTCTTCATCGAAGGCAACGTCCGGGACCGAAGCCTCTCCGACATCTGGAACGACGAGACCAGTTTCGCCTACAACCGGGCGTTCGACGTCGACCTGTTGTCCGGCCGATGTCGAACTTGCGAGTTCGGCGCCGCTTGTCGCGGCGGCTGCCGAGCGAGCAACTTCTTCGCTAACGTTTCGATGTACGAGAGCCAGTTCTGCAGCCGGAACCAGTGCCGTTCCCCAAGCGACACAAGGGAGGTCGCGTTCGCCTAGGTCACTCCAGGCTCTTTCGCATTGCGCCGACTCGGTTTAGCTGACTCCGAGATGGCGGCTTCTTCGTCAGTTCGGGCGGAATCCGGCTAGTAGGCGAGGGCAACGCCGTTCCATGCCGGCGATGTCGCCCCGATGCGCTTGCCCCTCTGATTGATCATCGCGGCGACGCACCAACCGCTGCCCCGCCCGCCGGGAGGCAGTTCCTCGATGACGTAGCCGAGATTACGCATCGAAGTCAGCATGTCTTGCGGGAAGTCTCCTTCCCAGACGCGATGAATGACCCCGGTGACCGACCGCGAGGAAAAGTGAGCGGTCGGAGCGGTGACGGCCTTGTACGGTCTCATGTCGTACGCCATCAGGTTGATCAGGCTGAAGAGAGTCGTTTCGAAGAGGCCGGAGCCCACGCCGCTCGACGCGAAGACCGGCAAACCGTCGCGGGTTACGATCAGAGGGACTTCCCCGGTCTCCAGACGGCCGCCGGGGCCCGCGGTGGTCACCAGACGGCTGGCCCAACATCCGGCGTCCGCCACCGAGACACCATCCACGAAGATCCCGGTTGCACCCCAGATCACCGTGTTGATCGTGTGGAGCAGGGCTGCGACATTGCCGCTCGAGTCGATCGCCAGCACGCCGTCCGAGTGACCTCCACTCGACCCGCCTTGCCCAGATTGTCCGTGCCTCCGCTCGACCGCATCGAACATCATGGCGAGGGCGTCGACCGACTCGGTGTAGTGCCCCGCCGCTCTCAGGTCAGCGGCCGAAAGACCCCTTAGCACCGCCTGCAAGAGGCCGCCCGTGAGTCCGGGGTGGGCGGGTGCGTGGACGACATAATCCTCGAATGCGACGGAGTCGGGTTCGATCCACAGCGGCCGGTAGGCCTCGAGGTCGGCGAGCTCGAGGCGACCTCCTTCGGCCTGCACCAGTCGGACGAGCTTTCTCGCCCAGGGTCCGCGGTACATGTAACGCGAGCCCTTGCGAGACACTTTCTTCAGCGTCCTGGCGAGCTTTGGCTGCCGGAACCAGTCGCCGGTTTCGTACAGGGATCCGTCCGATCTCACGAAGATGTCGCGTCCGCCTTCGAGGCGCCTCAGCGTTTCCTCCCTGGCCCTGATCCAGCCGCCGAGCATGGGGAAGATCTCGAACCCTTCCCGAGCGAAGTAGAGCGCGGGGCCGAACAGGGCCTTGAAGGGCAGAACGCCGAACTCGTCATGGATCTCCTCGAGCGAGCTCATGAAGCCTGGCACCAGCACCTGGCGGCCACTGGGAACCTCGCATGGGGGGATGTCCTCTCCGGACACCTGACCGCGGGGAACATCCCAGGAGCCGTTCAGGTAGTGGACTTCACCGGTCGAGGCTTCGTAGTAGACGAGTGACATAAAGCCGGCGAAGCTCACGGTGGCACCTGCGTTGAGGGTGATCTGAGCGAGGGCGGTCGTCAACGCTGCGTCGGCCGCGGTTCCGCCTTGCCGGAGAGCCTCCAGTCCGGAGCGCAACGCCAGCGCTCCGGTGGTTCCCACCACGAGACCTCGCTTGCCTTTGGCCGGAGGGTGCTCGCGGCGATTGTTGTTCTGCAGCTCGGTGTAGTAAGCGAGCTCACCGCGTGGCCAGGCGCGCGGTGTGAGGTCGATCTTCTCGGCCCGGATGCTCGCCGATCCGAGGAGGACAAGTGTGCCGACCAGAACGGAGAGTTTTCGCCAAAACATGCTTATCGGCTTTCGAAGGTATACCCGCCGGCCACAAGAAGCGCCACCCGCAGAGGTGGGCCGACCGCGTCTCCGGTCACGGGGTGCATGAGCCGGGCTGGACCGTCGGCGACCCGGTTTCCTTCAAACCTCGGCGATGTACT
The DNA here is from genome assembly GCA_024224155.1 of bacterium. NCBI lineage: Bacteria > bacterium. The sequence goes on along the minus strand of JAAENP010000177.1, from coordinate 5,481 downwards.
CCGACGCAAGGGAGGGGGAAAAGACGTCGATGGAGACCAACTACGAGCGGTCGGGATAGGTCCGTTCGATCCAGTCCTCGATCGCTTCCCGGGTCTCATCCGGCGCCTCGGTCAGCGGCCAGTGGTTGGCCCGAAGCGTGATCACCTCGCTTTTCGGGAAGCGGGCGACCTCTTCGCGGTTGACCTCGGTGTCGGCGAGAGTCGTGCCACCCGAAAGGAGCACCGCGACCGGGACCTCGATCTCGGAGAGCGGCGGCAGCGGCTCGACGGTGGCGATCAGCTGGCCCAGGTAGTTGGCGGTGGGCAGCGAGCCCAGGATGGGACGAAGCGACGTGTACTTCTTCGCGATCTCCTCGAACGACTCCGCGCCCCGGAGCGCCTCGCGGGTCTCCTCGTCGAGCTCGCGAATGTCGCGATTCGGGATGTCAGCTCGGTGAATGCCGACGGCGTTGAGGGCGCGGATCAGAGCCCGGGCTGCCCGGACCAGCCAGCGAAACTGCCAGAGGCGCCGTTGCTTGCCCTGGAGGCCCCGGGAGAACACCGGATCGATCAGTACGAGGCCGCGGACCCGCTCCGGATAGCGGTGGGCCAGGTGAATGGCGATCTGGGCTCCCAGACTGTGACCGACGACGACGGCGGCGGAGAAGCCCTCGGCATCGAGCATCTCGACCAGATCGCGAGACCAGACCGAGCACCGCTGGCCGCCCCGAACCATGGACTCGCCGTTGCCGCGCAGGTCCGGCGCGAGGACGCTCCACGACTCGGTCAGCCGGGTGTGCTCGACGAACTCCGACCAGCGCGTGTGATTGCTGGCGGCGCCGTGAAGCAGAACGAGCAGCCGATCGTCCCCGGGTGCCGGGCGCCACAGCCAATAGGCCAGCTCGACGCCGTCGGTGGCCCTCAGCGACCGTTGCGGGTTCATTCCTACCAGTATAGGCGCCGCCTGGGACATTTACCGTGGCTGCGACCCAGACCCGGCTGTTCGCGACGTCAGCTGAGCAGACGCTACCGGGTGCGAAAAGCCCGCGCTCGTTTAGCCGAACGGTTGTCCGGGTTGAGAACCATCACACCGACCGCCGTCCCGGCCGCGATCCTATTGACCGCCGCAACCTTCACCTTGAGCTTCTTCTTGCTGACGAACTGGACCGACTTTAGCCGGATATCCTGGTTGTCGAAGAAGACCATCGCTCCCGGCGCGAAGTCTTTGCCGATCACTGTGAGCTTGGCGCTCCGTCCGGGCGTGCTCAAGGAGACCGTTTTGGGCTTGACTCGCTTGAGCTTTGGGGTCTTGCCCTCGGTGCCCGCGGGCGCGAAGGTTAGCTCCTTGTCCGTGACGGTGAGCGGGTCCCAAACGCGACCGACAAGGGTCTTCCCATCGAGGCTGAAATCGCCGTCGACCAGCCCGTTCGGAGTCCAGAACTCAAACGTCAGGCGTTTGCCGTTGACGGCGGCGGTGATGTTCTCCTGGTGGCCCAAGAGGACATAGAGATTCATGTCCAGCTCGTTCGATCTCTCCATCAGGCTGATGACGGTGGGATGGAACACGGGCGGATCGAGGAACTCCCCGGCGTAGACCCGGTCGGTGAACCCAGAGCTCCAAAGACCGCGGATGCCGCCGGTCTTTTTCATCTTCAGGAACTCGTCGCTGGTGGTGAAGATGGTCTTCTTACGCCTAGCGGGTCTCGCTTCACCACGGCCGAAGAATCGGTCCTTCACCACGTAGCTGCTGTAGGAGAAATCGAGCTTGGCGATATCCGGCACGAAAGGGGCGAACAAGCTGCTGGCCACCTTCTCGAAGTGGAACTCTGACGAACCCGGATCGCTTCGGACCTCGTCCGTGTAGACGGCCGTCCAATCGGCCTTGCCGGTGTCGAAGCACCGATTGATGTCCTGGAAAACGACGGACAGGTAACACCAGCCGTCGGACGCGTTGGCGACGATCAGAAACGGCAGTTGGCCCGAGCCGCCTTCGAAGTTGATCGTGCTCCTACCTTGCCAGACGCCATCCAGTTCGTGATCGAAGAAGGGGTTCTTCGCGCTGGAGGCGATCAGGAGAGAGGAGTTGTCGGACGGGATCTCAGTGCGCGGCTGGACCGAGGCGCTCGAAAGATCTTCGGCGGGGAGCGGGGCGCCGTCGATGCTGAGGGCCGACTTACCGTCTTGATTGAGGATCTGTAATACCACCCACAGACCTGGGGCAGTCCTGTCAATGATTGACATTCGGGCATGCCCGTGCTCGACGACTTTATTCATGAAGAGGTACATACGATCGCCGGGCGCGCAGCTCATGGCAAGCATCACCGAGGCCAACAGGACGATGCAGAGGATGAGAGAAAGTGGACGTTTCATACCGACAGCTCCTCCTTCTTACTCCGTGTACGACGCTTCCATCCCTGCCCTTCGGCAGCCCGGCGGTCTTGGGGTCTTCGCACGGGGAAAGCCATCGCGGAGAGACGAGGACCCGTGGCTTTGCGGCCCTGGGTTTTCCCAGGTGTGCCTTTGTCGAGGCAGTTTCCAGGCTACAAGCCGTGTCGAGAGAGCCGCCACACCCAGAGGGGTGGCCCGAGATCGTGGCTCAAACGCCGAATATCAGAACCCGTGGTGACTAAGTGGCCGCGAGCCGGCAATACGTAGCCTCTCGGCGTCTTATCGTCCCGGATACTATCGATTCCAGCTGCAACGCTGACAGATCACGAGCCGCCTCTTCGGAAAGACACGGGAGACCGCATACAGAAGTAGGCTCGGTCCGCCGATCACCGCCAGCGCGAAGTAACCAGCACCGGTTCCGAAGCCCAAGTCGGCGTTGCCCCAGAACAGTTGGGAGAAGCAGCGCTGACAGCAATAGACAACAGGGTTTCTTCGGGAGCTGGTTGTTGGGGAGCGTTGCCCAGGTCGGTCTATTGTTGGCGTCCACTGTGCCATGAGTGTGCCACCGTCCTAGCACCAGACGCCCAGCCTTTCGCGATGAGAGACGACGGGCTAGGCGACTGCCAAGTAGCGCTTATCTATCGGTCATGCTGCGAGCCTCCTTGTCCGTTGGCACATCTTCCGGCTCCTTGCCGCCGAGTAGCCAGCGAACTCTTCTCTAATCCCGATGAACGGTACCGGGTGTGAACGCGGGGAAGCAGACGGCGATGTACTCGGTGCCCTGGTCGGGGGTGCTGTACTGCACCCACTCGTTAGCCGGGACGATGATCGCCTGTCCCGCGCAGACCTCGTGCTCTGCATCTTTGGCTTTGACCTTGAGCACGCCCTTCAAGACGACTGTGTACTCGTCGAACTCGGGGGTCTGTCCGGGCTCCTGCCATCCGGCGGGGCTGGTCATCTTGGCGATGCTCAGCGCGGTGGTCTCCGAGTTCACCACGCCGATGAACTCCTCGATCCGCTTGGGGATGTTGCCCGCCGCCTCGACGACCGTGGGTTGCTGGATCAGTTTGATCGGCATCATTCCACTCCCTGTCCTACCGTTTGCGGGCCACCACCGCGAACTCGGTGTGCTCGGAATTGTACGTCGAACCGGCTACATCCGCGTAGCGCTTCTCGACGTCGAGGCCGCAGCCGTTCAGCTCGCGCTCGAGGGCCTCGAAGCTGAAGTACTGCAGCCAGTTGTAGATGGTGCGGGTGCGCGCCTCTTCGACAATGGTGTACTTGTCGAGGGCAACCTTCTCCTCGTCGTACGTGAAGGTGTTGAGGAATCCGTAATAGCGGTTTTGCGACCAGAAGCCGTCCAGGAGATCTACCTCGCAGGTGGCCAGCTCCTTGCGCCCGGCAAAGGCGGCCAGAGAGAAGACGTCGAGCAGCACCGCGCCCCCCGGCGCGAGCAGCCCGTGGAACTTGCGCAGCATGGTGCGCCGTTGCTCGGGGCTGAGCGCGCAGAGGTCGCACATGATCATGGTGATGAGGTCGTAGCGATCATCCAGCTCCAACTCGAGGTAGCTCTCGTTGATGTAGCGAAGGGACAGTCCCTCCGCCGCTGCCGTCTTGCAGGCGTGGTCGATGGAGCGCTTCGAGAAGTCGATGCCGGTGACGTCCGCCCCCCGGCGGGCCAGGCGGGTGGTGTACATTCCGGGCCCGCAGCCGAAGTCGGCGATCCTCGTTCCCTTGCCCACGCGCAAGTTGGAGACGATCCATTCCACGGAGCGATCGATGAACACCCCGCTACGGGAGGAAAGGTCGACCTCCTCGTTGAGGTGGTGGGCCAGCATCTGCGCGGAGGTGTGCTCGTCGGTCCACAGCTCGTCGGCGGTGTAGAACTCGAACGGTCTCGGTCGGTGGTATATCGCTTCGAGTTCTTCGAACATGGCCCCAAGATCTCTCTTCGAAGGCGATAGGTCAAGAGAGATCGAGGCCCAGTCCAAGGTCGCCGTCCTGACCGAGCCAGGGGGCTGGCCGCGGTCAGGTACAGTAGAGTGTCAACGGCAAGAAGAAGGAGGCGTGCGCGACGGCGCCGCAGAGTCGGGAATCGCCGCTCTGCTTTGCGGTCGTCGGCGGGCCGACGCCAAAGAGGTCTCATGATCAAGGAGAAGCTGATCGAGAACTTCGGCCACCCACGCGGGCTCTTGGGTCGCCTCGCGGGCTGGATCATGGCCAAGAAGAAGAGCAACACTGCGCGGGGTCGATGGGCGATCGCCGAGCTGGCCCCGAAGCCCGATGCCCGCGTCCTGGAGATCGGATACGGCCCCGGCTTGGGACTCGCCGAGATGAGCAGGCGGGTGAGCAAGGGAACCGTCATCGGGGTCGACATCTCCGACGTGATGCTCGCTCAGGCCGGTCGACGCAACGCAGAGGCGATCCGGTCGGGTCGCGTCGAGTTGCGGGTCGGCGACGCTCAGGCGCTCGATCCTGACCTGTCTGAATTCGACCTCGTCTACGGCATCAACGTCTGGCAGTTCTGGAGCGATCAGGCCGCCACGATCGCCGCGTTGCACGAGCGACTCGCCCCCGGTGGGCGCCTCGCGATGGTCTACATGCGCCCGCCAGGTGGAACGACCACCGGCGAGCAGGCCGCGCAGTTGCTTCAGGACCAGTTCACCCCAGCCGGGCTCGTCGACATCGAGGTGCGGACGATGGAGTTCGACCCACCGGCGGTGATGGTGCTCGGCCGCCGCGGGTAGGATCTTGGGACGAGGCCGTGCGTGCGACGCCATCATTTGGGTGGGGAGTAGACGATCAGCGACCTGCCGACGCCCGCTCGAGGACGAAGCGGGACTCCATCACTACCTGTCCCTCTTTCTCCGCCGTCCACCAGCTTTCCAGGCGACCCCCATGGCGCACGACTAACCTGGCCGAGTGGATGTGGCGATCCACGTCCGGATCGAAGCCGGATCCATCGATGAGGACGAAGGGTAGGACTCCAGGGGCGGCCCGGCCGAGATCGAGCTTGAGCCGGGGCTGGATGCCGGCACCGCAGTAGTGGGTGAGCATCAAGTCGCCCTCCACCAGGTGGTAGACATTGAGCTCTCGCTCCCCGCCCGGATCCAT
>JAAENP010000176.1 GCA_024224155.1 bacterium | reverse complement strand
GGACCTCTTGGCGGAGCGTGGAATCACCGTCTCCTACGAGACCATCCGCCAGTGGTGCTGGAAGTTCGGCACTGAGTACGCCCGCACGCTGAAGCGGCGAGAAGGGCGATTGGGCGACACGTGGCACCTGGATGAGCTCTTCGTCAACATCCAAGGCCGGCGTCAGTACCTCTGGCGCGCCGTCGACCAGGACGGCGGCGTGATCGACATCCTCGTCCAGTCTCGTCGCAATCGGCTTGCGGCGAAGCGCCATGCCTTCGGTGGTCCACGACACGAGCCGGTACGCGAACAACCGAGCCGAGGTCTCGCATCAGCCGACGCGACAGCAAGAACGACAGATGCGCAGGTTTAAGTCGGCGGGTCAAGCGCAGCGATTCCTCTCGGTACACGGGGTCATCCAGAACCTGTTCCGGGTTGGACGGCACCTCGTGAGCTCAGCCAACCACCGATTGCTCCGAGATCGCTCCTTCCACGCGTGGCGACAGGTGACGTGCGCCTGAGTGAATGCGGACAGCGGCCGCCGATTCGGGCCAAGCCTCGCTCGACGGACGCCAAGTTGACAGTGCCTTCCCGACCGATCGGCGGGCGTGCAGCCCAACACCTCGCCGACAGCATCCAACTGCGCCGAGCTGCGCCCTTGAGCGCCAAGCTGCACCAGTGGTCCCGCCTCGGCGAGGCGACCTGTCCGCCGTTCGTCCTACCGGGCCCTCGACTGCGTCACGCTCCCGTCTCACTCTCCTCCTCCAAGACCCGGCGCTTTCGGACAGGACGGGCATCGAATCGCTGCGCCACGAGATCCATGAGCCGCTCCTGGTCCTCATAGCCCTCGAGGCGAACGTGGCGCTGGTTTCTCAGTCTCAGCATCAACGAGACCATCTCGCCCAGGCGGTTCTGTCGCTCGATCAGGAGCACGTCCCGAAGATCGAGGCGCGTCCGCTTGCCTTCGGTCGTGAAGTAGAGGCAGTCCTCTTCAACTTCCACCCGATGAGTTCGACTCCTTCTCAGGTACTGCACATAGCCTACGAGGTGGACCACACCGAAGAGGACCAAAGAGAGCAGGACGAGACCAAGGAGCATCGCTCGGTAGGGCTCGGTCGCGGCCTCTCGAAACCTCCAAACGATCCAGAAGAGCGCGCCGGCAAAGGCGAAGCCAACGATCGTATTGCGATGCCGCAGGCGAATCGTTTCGCGACTGATCCGAAAGGTTCGCTCTCTCGGAGCCTGAGGTATCTCTGCGTTCACACTCGTTTTCGGTGCCTCCTTCCGCACCAGGGGTTGCGGCGGGCCTTGCATGCCTCGAGGGCTCGATCCGCGAGCTTCTCCGGCGCGCCGGCGAGCCAAAGAACCCTAGCACAGCGGGCGTCCGGACCTGGTACCATGACCGGCAGGGAGGTGCATGATCTCGAGGATCCCGAAGCCGTTGTTCGTTGCCGCGGCAGTCGCGTTGTTCGTTTCTGCCTGTGCTGAACCGCCGCCCGGTGACGACGGGGCCGATGGCCCACCACCGGCCGGCG
>JAAENP010000175.1 GCA_024224155.1 bacterium | reverse complement strand
TTCCGGCAGACATTCCGCCCGTTCTGGGCTAATTACAGCTTCTTGGCGCATGGTCGTCAGGAAATTTTTCAACAATACCGTTGTAACTTATGCTACTCTACTCCGTAGTATGGTCATGAGATTCACTGGCCCACCGCCAATGAGCCCGCGATTCGTCACCCGGCAGGGTGCCGGCGGGAGAAAGGAGAGCGCCACCTGAGGAAATGAAAGTGCTGGAAGTCGAGACCCGAGCCCCGTCGCGTGGACGGTGGCCCGGACCTCGCACCTGGCTCGAGCGGTCACGCAGCCACGTCATCCGCCTGAGCCGTAGTAGGTAGGAACCCACTGGAGAACACTCTACCATGCAACTGCAAAGCCACTTGATACTCAGACTGCAGAGGTCGGCTGAGGACGTCGAGTCCTCGGTCACCCTCAACGGGCCGGACATCGGCCCGAAGCTCGATCAGCGGTACGCCTCGAGCTTCGCCGCCGGTGAGGGCGAGCCGCAGCGGCCTCCCCACCGCGACGTTCTGTTCACCCTTCGTGACGGTCTCGCCGCCTCGCGGCAGAACCTGGTCTCGCTCGACAACGACCACGTCGAGAACCTGAGGCGGTTCCTCGAGACGCGCAGCCAGCGCGACCTGGTGGTCGACCGCGTCTACGGTCAGCTCAGCGCCTCGCGCCGGACGATCGAAGACCTGTTCAAGCCCAAGAGCGCGTTCGTGCTGGCGGCGAT
>JAAENP010000174.1 GCA_024224155.1 bacterium | reverse complement strand
TTTGGAAACACGAGATGCAACGTGATCGTGATTTATGTCTCGTCGTGTCTCGTAACTCTCCATTTCAAGTGCGCGATCGGGACCTCAAACGAGCAGCAATGTCGTCCACATGCGACAATACAATTAAATTAAGTTGTGGGAACGTGTCAAATTGACAATCCGGATGGAATGCAACGTCTGGTGCTGGTCCGAGCGGCCATCCCGACGCCGAAGCCATAAGGCCGGACCCTGACCCCGTTAAGACATTCGGCACATCGGAAGTGCATTCCTCACCACTGCGACAATCGCATTCTTCTAGGCGTTCACCGTCGGTTTCGTATTCGCATTGAGCCAGAAAGAAACGGTTGGATTTCATTTGTCATATGACGCGGTGAGTGGATCATAGCGATCGCGATAGTCGAAAGATTCGCAATCATAGAAAACTGTCGACAACAAACTGAGTTGACCGGTTTATGTACCATATGAATTGACCGCTTCTGTTGTGGATGTTGGCGCTGTGGGGAAGTGGTCAGGTCGGCGCCGCCGAGCTGTCCACTTATCCACAGCGCTATGGCTGGTCGCGTCGAAGCGCTTCACGCGGCCTGCCTGTCGCTGTTCTCGATCGGCGTGGCGTCCTCGCTGTAGCGGGCCAGGCAGCGCGGCCCGTGGAAGACGGCCAGGGTCCGGTCGGGATATTCGTGCACCCGGACCGTGGCCTTGACGTAGTGGTGGCGATGGCGGTCGGCCGGGATTTGTAGGCTGAGGCCCTTGTAGCGCACCGTGTTGTCGTTTGAGACGACGCGCTCCTCCTGGCGGCAGAGGATCTCGGCCGGGTCGCCGGTGAAGGGTACGAAGGCGGAGCCGGCGGCCTCGGCCGGGCGGGCGAAGCGGGCGTTGTGCTGCGGCAAATAGACCTCCTCCAGGAAGCGGTTGGCGCTCGCCATGTCGGTGATGCCGGCCAGCCTGAGCTCCTGCGGCAGGCGCTTCTGCAGGGTTCCGAACATACGCTCCGAGCGGCCCCGGGCCTCCGGCGAATAGGCCGCGATCAGCTCGATGCCGAGCTGCGCGCAGGCGCGCCCGACCTGGGTCGGGGCCTCCTTGTCGACCTTGCCGCCGGCCTCGGGCGTGTGCCAGTAGTGCCCGGCCCGGTCGGTGTAGAGCGAGCAAAACAGCCCCTTGGCCCGGATCACCTCGGCGAGCCCCTGGAAGCTCGACATGGTGCCCTCCTCGGCGACGAAGAAGGCCGAGTAGATCTCCGAAGAGGCATCGTCCATGGTCACGATCAGGTCCCAGTAGCAGCCCGGCAGCCATTGGTGCGTGGAGCCGTCCTGATGCAGCATCATCCCCACCAGCGGCCGCCGGGGCCGCTTGCGTCGATGGGCGCCGCGACGCGACGCCGGCTGGCGCCGGCCGTGCGCCTGCAAGGTCACCCGGACCCAGTTGTAGCTGCGCTTGAAGTCGTGCTCCGCCACCAGCTTCTCCCAGAAGTGCCGGGCGGTGAAATCCCAGTAGCGGGTGTCGAACAGCTCCAGCATCGCCGCCACCTCATCGACCCCGGCGCGCCGCGCCGAGGCCCGGCCCAGGCGGCGATCGTAGAGACCCTCCGCGCCCTCGGCCTCGAAACGATCGCGCCAGCGCCGGAAGGTCCGCTCCGAGACCCCCAGAACCTCCGCCGCTTCCTGTTGGCTCAGCTCACACCGGTAGGCGCGGCCATAAACCTCCTCGAACTTCATCAATCTCAGTCCCTGTAACTGTTCCGTCCGGCGCATCAACCCCTCCACTCTCTAGAGGAGTTCTAAAACCGGACAGATCACTTGTTACATAGACCGGTCATATCCTGTGTTACCGACAGGATTGTTCGGAATCAATTGTCTCCCCCCGACGGCACACGTAAACTCGTCTTAACCATGTCATATCAGTATGCTTCGCGGAGGCGAGGCGGAGGAGAGGAAGCCATGGCGGACCCGGTTCGCTTGAAGCGGAAGAAGACAACCGACGCGCCAGCGGCCCCGATAGCGGAAGGCCAGCGCGCGCACGGGCAGTACCCCCGGACGCGGATGCGCC
>JAAENP010000173.1 GCA_024224155.1 bacterium | reverse complement strand
GCCCGGCGACGGTGCTGTGCCCCAGGTCCGGATACTGGGTCGTGGAGTGATTGCCCCAGATCGTCATCCGGCGAACCTCCGTCGGATGGGAGCCGGTCTTCGCCGCCAGCTGTGAGATCGCGCGGTTGTGATCGAGCCGGGTCATCGCCGTGAACTGACGCCGATCGAGATCGGGGGCGTTGCTGCTCGCGATCAGCGCGTTGGTGTTGGCCGGATTACCGACCACCAGCACCCGGACGTCGCGGCTGGCGTGATCGTTCAGAGCCTTGCCCTGGACCGAGAAGATAGCGGCATTGGCGGACAGCAGATCTTTGCGCTCCATGCCCGGACCCCGGGGACGAGCACCGACCAGCATCGCGAAATCGGCGCCCGAGAATGCCTCTTCAGGCTTGTCGGTGACCACGATGTCGTGGAGCAGCGGGAAAGCACAGTCCCGAAGCTCCATGACGACGCCTTCGAGCGCGCCGAGAGCCGGGGTGATCTCGAGCAAGTGGAGGCTGACGGGCTGGTCCGTTCCGAGCATCTGGCCGGAAGCGATGCGGAAGGTCAACGAGTATCCGATCTGGCCGGCGGCGCCGGTCACGGCAATGCGCACAGGTTGACTCATTTTCAGGACTCCTTGCTGGACTGAGGATAGGGATTTATGGCTTCGCCGGTCACGGCGAGGTCTGGCTGGACTCGATCATCGTACCACCGGTCGACATCGAGCAGAACCATCTCAACCGATGCCGCCGAAGACGAAGAAGAGCTGCGCGAGGCCGGCCAGGAAGCCGAGCGCCGCGCCGACCAGGATCAGCTTCAGCTCGTCTTCCTGAAAGCAGGGTCGCAGAAGGTCCTGGAACTCTTCCGACGGCAGCTCCACCATCCGCTCGCGCAGCAGGCGTTCGACGATCAGCGCCCGCTCCTGATTGAAGTGCCAGTCGTCGAAAGGCACGGTCGACACCGCGATCGACTTCTCGCCGACCCGGTTCATCATCTCCTCGAAGCTCCTGCTGCCGACGGTGAGCTGGGTCGGGAGCATCAGCAGGGGATCGATCGCCTCGTGCACGATCGGCTCGATGTGCTTCTTGATCAGGGCTCGCGTGTTCTCCGACTTCGGCCCGCCGACCATGGCGTGGATGATGCTGCGCACGTTGACGATCTCGCGGGTGACGATCTCGCACCATACCGAGGCGACTTCCTTCTGGCGCTTGAGAAACAGTCCCTGGAGGGTCCAGGGCCCGACCCGGGTGGGATGGAGCGGGCGGAAGATGATGTTGAGCGCGATCCAGTTGGTCGCCCAGCCGACCAGCAGCCCGAACGCCGGCAGCACCCACCACGCCGGATAGAAGATCCACACCGCGAGCTGCACGAGGCCGAAAAGGAAGCCGAAGTATAACCCGGAGCGGACGATGAACTTGAATTCCTTGTCGCCCGACTCGAGAAACAGGCGGTTGAGCAGCCCGCGGTCCTGGATCAGCCGCTCGATGATCATGTGCTTGAAGTCGATCAGCTCCTCGATCCGCTCGCTGGCTTCGGCCATCAAGTTCTGGACCAGCTGGGGGAAGGTCCGG
>JAAENP010000172.1 GCA_024224155.1 bacterium | reverse complement strand
GGCGACCGCGACGCGGTGTTCGATCAGTGTGTGATGATGAACTTCATCAAAGGAGAACACGCGAGCAAGGTCGACCGCGACTGGCTGTGGAACTTCAGCGAGCCGTACTACCGACCGCTGCTACGCGACGAGCCGTTCCTGTTCACGGCCGAATACTGCAAGGAGGCGATCACGCAGATGTTCGGGGCGAATATGCGCAAGCTAAATATGCCGCCCGAGTATCTGCTCCTCAATCGCATCACCTTTGGCCTCAACTCGATCATGGCCAAGCTGGACGCGTTGAGAGTGATCACGCTTTTTGATGACGTGGTGATCACGAAAATCGATGGAATCGTTGTGCGAGCGAAGGGCAGAGGTGTAGAGGCTCTTGGGTGAGCGAGGACGGAGTGAAGAGGCGATTCCGGTTCCCGTTCCCAAAATCCCTATAGAGGGCGGGAATGGAATCGGATTGGATGAGGGCCGCAGGTCAACGCGGAAGGGGCGAGGCCAGGCGGAGACCTGCGCTGGTCTCGACGACGCGGCCGGCGGCGAGGAGTTGGCTCAAGGTCTCGGTCAGAGTGGCGTTGCGGATGCGACAGGCGTCTCGCAGCTGGCGGCGGCTCATGAGGGCGCCGTCGCTGAGGGCTTGCTCGATGCGTTGTGCAGGCGTGAGCTTGGGAGCCGGGACAGAGGCGGCCGAATGCTCGGCATCAGGGAGCACGCGTAGGGCCAGAGCGTCACCATCTTGATGAAGCTCGAGAGTGAGGGCCGAAATGGAGGGAGCAGCTCGCTGCTCGACGGAGAGCAGCAGTCGGTCCCGAGTTCGGCGCAGATAGAGATTGCTGTCGCCCCAGGCGTGAAGCTCGGAGGAGCCACGTAGGGCCTGCCCAGGGCGAGCAGCGCCGGATTTTCGAGCATGATGGACGAGGAGCACAGCGGTGCCGAAGGCGCGCTGCAAGTGGCGGAGGGCAGCCAGAAGCGGAGCGACGTCGGCGGCGGCGTTCTCGTCGATGCGGTGCAGACGGACGAAGGGATCGAGGATTAAGAGCACCGGGCGAATGACGTCCACGGTCTTGCGTAGACGGTCGAGATCACGCTCGAGGTCCAGTCGCAAAGAGGGACTGGTGATGACGTGGATATCCAAGGACTGGAAATCCACGTCGGCGGCCGTGGAGATACCGAGGAGTCGCTGTTTGACCACGGGCAGAGCGTCTTCGGCGGCAAAGAGGAGCACGGGCCCGGAGTTTTCTACCGGGAAGCGACGCAAGCATGGGGCACCGGATGCGACCGAGACAGCGACGTCCAGGGCGAGGAAGGACTTGTAGCACTTGGGCTCCCCGCCGACGATTCCAACGGCCTGCTGAGCCCACAGGGAACGGACGAGCCATTGGTGTCGCCGGTCTTGACTGTCGATGTCTCGAGGACGACAGGTGGGCAGAGGGTTCATCGTCGCTTTCCCGTGACGCGACGCGAGGCAGATTTCTCAGATGGGAGGGAAAAGACGTCGAAGTAGAGCTTCTCATCGAGTTGCGACGCCTCTCGCTGGGCGGCGGCGTCGAGAAGCTCCGCCGCCATGTTGACGAGTACACGATAGTTGCCCAGGGCATGCTCGCACAGGGTGTCGATGAGTCCCGAGGTCATCAGTTGCGGGTTGCCGGCGCTGAAGGCACAGGTGCACCAGGCAGCGGCGAAGGACGTCGCCGGAGGCGGGCGGCAGGGCGAGGCGGCATCGAATTCGGCTTCCCAGCGGCAAAAGCTCGTCGCGACGCAGCTTGTCGGTCAATCGCTCGTCGCCGGCGAGGACGACGCACAAGATGATGCGCGAGTCGAATCGAGTGCTGGCCAGCAGGCGCAATTCGCTCAAGGTTGCGGGCTGCATCTCCTGGGCCTCGTCTATTGTCGTTCAGCCAGCAGCACGGGGCGCACCAATGAGCCTGCGATATGGGCCTGCCAGCGCTCGCGCAACGCGCGAAATCCGCCCCACCGATTGCTCGGTCGCAGCGGGACGCCGAAGAGATCACCCATCTCGCGATAGAAGTCGTTCAAGCTGCTCTGAGGATGGACGAGTGCACCGACGGTGACCTCGCGGACGCTCTCGAGCCGCTGAGCCAGAATCCGCATCGCGACGCTCTTGCCGAGTCCCGGTTCACCGGTGATCAGGGAGAAGCCGCCCTCGCGGACCAGGTTGTGTTCGATTCGCCAGCAGAAATCCTCGATCTGAGGAGTCGAGAGCAGGGCCTCGGTGGGAATGCCCGGTGAGAATGGGTTCCATTTGAGCCCGTAACGCGTGAGTAGTTTGTTGTTCATATGTCGAGCCTTTGTGGTGATGATCGATATACGTTCATTCTAGTGATGGCGCACCATCTACGGCACGGCCGGTAATCGGTCGCAATTCGCTCATTTATCATTCTCTGTCTTGTGGTCGTTGTTCGCTCGCTGCTCGCCCTTGGGCAAATAGGCCGGTGGAAGCCCTGTTGCCGAATATTCGGCCATGAGTTCGCGCAAGAGCGGCGCCATCCCCGACGGTGGCGGCTCAGCTGGACTGACATCGTCCTGGGGCAGCGGCTTCAATACGCGCCGGCGGCCGTCGGCGTTTTGCGCCTTGTCAACGGGAAACAGCCGGCACAGGACGGTATCCGTTCGGCCGTCTATCATGTCCACGACTCGCAGGTCCCAGCGCGCATAGCGGACGTAGATGGTCTTCTGGTGGCGATAGCGCGAGGGCACCTCGAAGCGCTGCCCGGCGATGCTGACGGTGCCGTCGCTGCGTCGCTGCTGCCGGGCGTTGCGCATGCGAAACGCGCAGCGCACGCTGTCACTGTCCGGACTTGCGCGACCGACGTTCTTGTCGGACAGGAATCGCTCGAGGGGCGAGGTGCCAATCTCGCTGTGGAGCCCGCGATTGTAGTCGAGTTCGACCCACGCACAGAAGGCGTCGTTGAGTCGAGTCATGGTCAAGTCGCGGCATCCCTCGAGCATGGGCAAGAAGCGTCCTTCGGCCTGATTCCAGAACACCTCGCTTTTGGCGTTCTGATGGGGCGAATAGGGCAGCGTCATGGCGTGCGTGATATCCAGGTCGGCCAGACCCTCGCGAAACTCGGCGGCCTTCATCGCCGAGCCGCAGTCGCTCATCAGCTCGCCTGGAATCCCGCGTTTGAGCACTGCCTGCGAGAATCCGTGTGAGAGACTCTCGGCGGTCTCGTCCCAGTACCACTGACCATGACAGCACAGCCGGGAGCGATCGTCCAGACAGGCGAATAGATGCGGGCGGCACCACTGGCCCTTCTGGTCGAGGAGCGCTCGGGAGCCGAGATGGAAATCCAGATGCCATAGCGCGTTGACGTACTCGCGCTCATAGCTGCGCACCTCGTAGTGACCCTTGCCTCGGCGAAGTGGCTCTGTTGGATCTCGCTTGCGCTTACGCGGTTTCTTGAGCAGCCCGCGCGCTTGCATGTAGCGACGCACCGAGGCATACGAAGGCATCGGGCGAAGCTCCAGGTGCGCCCGAGCCAGCGCGGCCAGGTTATCGTAGTGCAGCTGGTAGCTCCACGACGAGTGCTCTTCGTATTGCCGGCTGATGACCCGAGCCAACGATTCGTTGATACTGCGATGATGACCGCGATCCGCGCGCACCTTGGTATCGAGCGCGCTGACCGGATCGCGTTCAGCGTTGCGCGCCGTGTAGTACCATCTGGCACCAGAGTTTAAGGGGTCGCCACCGTGAAACGCGTCGGTTCGCCCGTGATTGGATGTTCCCATAACTGCTCGGCGAGCTCGGAGAGCGCCGCGCGCAGCTCTCCCCGTTCCAGCGGGGCAATCAGTAGTTTGCCCACGACCGCAAAGCGAAACCGTCCCCATCGAGCGGGACCTCGTCTGTTGGTTTTTGTCATCTGACTCCTCGGCGAACCCAGTATCACCGAGTGGGTCGCTGGCAGACTACGTATCGCGTCTTTGACCGCCCGCCAATATGGCATCTTCTGCGGATCCGGATCGGCCCGCGATTTGTGCGCTCGACGAGGCCATCACCGACGCCGGTACACACGCCAGGAAACACAAAAGCTTCACCAGTCGGACGTCCTCGTTCGGGCCGGGAAATCGCTCAAGCAGCGACGCCGGCAGCCGGGACTCGTCGATCGGACTTCGGACTGCAAACCGGCCTCGGGCGCTTTGCCAGAAATCACCCGACGGAAAGCTCTCGAGCCACCACGACCGCCACCGCCGCAGCGTCCGCCGACTGATACCCAACTCCGCCTCGAGTCGCGCGGCCCGTTTTGGGGTCACCCCTTGCTGCATGGCCGTCACCAGCACCACGACCACTGCGACATACACTCGGCGTCCCAGAAACCGAACCGACCTGGGCGTCATTCGCTTGCGACAGCCCTCTATCCGGCAGCAGAAGCTCTCGCGGATTTCATAGGCTTTCTCGCTCGCGCCCGACACACCGCGCGGTTTGCGTTTGTAGTTGGAGCGATCGAGCTTGCCACCGCAGGGCGGGCAGCCCGCGTCCCGCGCGCTTTGCGCCACCTCGCGATCGATACTCGCCAGTAATTCATGGGTCTTTGGGTCTTGTATGATGGATTGACTCATGGCAACCTCTCCGGGTGCATGAGTGTCTCCCAACTCGACTGGGCGGGTGAGTCCTGACTCGGAAAATCTCCAAAAATGCTCCGTGCCCCTGCGGAAGTGGCAAGAAGTACAAGCTTTGCTGTCTACCCAAACTCCAGGCCGAGTCGGCTCGTGTCCCTGTCGGCAAGCCGGCGGACGACTTGGACACCGTGTCCAACCACGTCGTGGACCTCATCCACGCCGGCCGTCTCGACGAGGCCGAAGCCGCGGCTCGCGACCTGATGCAGCGTTTTCCCGAGGCCATTGACGGGCTCGAGCGACTCGGTCACGTCTACGAAGCGCGTGGCGACTTCAAGCGCGCCGCCCAATACTATCGTCAGGCCGTCGCCCACATCGGGGGGCCCGATGCCGATGAGCACACCCGGTGGCTGCAAGACCTCGCCGAAAAACTCGATCCTGACACGCTGCCCCAATCGGACAAGTGACACCGCGCCCCGGCATCTCCGGGTCACCCGAGTAGTCGGCGCCGGGCGACAGCGTCATTCGTGCACGCTGTGTGATGGTCTTCCCTCATGCCCATCACACAACGCGATCGAGGGATGCGGTACATCCATTGATTTGCGGGATCTTGCTCACGGTGCGAGAACTGGCGCACCCTGTCGCTGCGCTACTTCTACACCGAGGATGAGATCTCCGAGATGGCACTAACCGGGCGCGGCGAGGTGACGGCGTTTCGGTCTGATGGCGAAAATGATTAATTTTTTCAGACAGTTACATCGCCGTCGATAACCCGCCTGGTCCTTGTCGTGATTCCGTCGTGTTTCGGGATCCGCTCGAAAAGAGCAGAGCCTCTGCAGCACCCATAACGATACCAGACCCGCTAATTCCGGCCTCGAGACACATGTCGACGTGGTGCCGCTTGACACCTGGCGGGCCCAAGGTCGAGACTTTCGAACACAGCCGAGCTGGTTCTCATGGCCAGCTTCTCGTCCACTTTGAACAGGAACGCATGGAGGAACCATGGCATCGGTTTCCATGACATTAAACGGCAAGTCGGTCTCCGCGGACATCGCGCCCGGCACGTTGCTCGTCGATT
>JAAENP010000171.1 GCA_024224155.1 bacterium | reverse complement strand
TTCGCCGCCCTCGCCGGAGTGGTCCTGCACTACCGTCCGCGGGTCGCTCTCTTTCCGCTTCTGGCCAAACACCTCGCCTCGGCGGTCGTCTAGACCGAGTCAGAGAGGCTGATGCCGATGCCGACGGCGCTCCTTCGCGCAGGCCGCGAGGCACACGGACGACAACCACGAGACGTCCATGTCCGATACCGACGGTTCCCGCCTGAGGCGAGGAGTTGGCTCCACCGACCGCCTTGCCTCGCCTCTGTCGCCCGAACAATGTGACGCTGTTCAGGCTTTGCCCTTGGACGAGAGGGGGAGCATCGCGGCGGCCGTCGGGGCGGTTACATCGACGGTATCGGTCACGACTCGCGCCGCGGTGGCCGTGTTCGATACCTCGATCTCGATGCTTTCCCCCTCCGTCTCGATGCTCTCCAGGTCGCTCAACTCGAGTTCGTCTATCTCCAGCTCGCCGATATTCATTTCACGAATTTCGCTCACACTGATTTCGAGCTCGCTCTGGCTGAGCTCGATCTCCGGGTCGCCGATCTCGATCTCGATCTCGATCTCGCTATCACTTTTGCTATCGTTATCGCTGTCGCCGGCTTCCCCGAGTTCTTTCGGTTCGGCCTGAGTCGGGCCGGTTACGTCGACCGTGTCCGTCTCTTTGCTGGGCTCGATGATTTTAACGGATTTGGCTCCCGATGCGAGCATGACCGCGGGATTCGGCAGGTGAGCCGAGGAGCTGTCGCGCCACTGTCCTGATTCCAGCAGCTTCTGACAGACGGCCCGCAATTGGACCGTATCCGGAAAGCGGCCGTCGGGGTGCTGGACGAGCATCCGCATGACCAACCGGTCGACGCTGGCCGGGATCTCAACCCCCGAGCGAGCCCGCGATGGCGTCTTGGGAGTCTCCTGAAGTTGCGCCGCCACCAGAGCGGCTGCATTCTTGACTCCGTGGAACGGCATCCGACCGGTGAGAAGCCGATAGGTAACCACGCCGAGGGTGTAGATATCACTGCGGCCGTCGAGCGCCTGGCCGAACAGCTGTTCGGGGGACATATAGCGGATGGTGCCGACCGTTTGCCCGCGCTTGGTGATCTGGGTTGTGTATTCCTCGCCTATGCCGGCCACATCGATGATCTTGGCGAC
>JAAENP010000170.1 GCA_024224155.1 bacterium | reverse complement strand
GTCCCGACACTGAGTTCTTGAATCCGTGCGTCTCCCTTGGTTTTGAAGTAGAATTTCTCCGCGCCCGAGCAGTCGACCCTGTTTCGCCATCTGACCTCGGGCCGGAGCGCTGTCTCGGTCTCGCCGGCACGCCCGGCGGGCGCTCCGATCGACCCATCGGGAGAGACTGAATTGTCACTGGAGCAACGCTGCAAGAGCTCGTTCATGGACGGAGACACCCACCGCGGTCTCTCCTACTTCCTGCAAAAGCGGGTCACCATCGAGATCGTCGAGCCCGAGGCGGTGGTCGCGATCGTCCTTGGCTCCCGCAACATACCCTACGAAGTACGGCTCGACTGGACGGAGGCGGCCTCCGGCTGCCTCCTGGCCTCTTGCGACTGTCCCCGCTTCGCCGATTACGTCCCGTGCAAGCACCTCTGGGCGACCATCCTGGCCAGCGACCGGCAGGGGCTCTCCGAGCAGGTGCCCGGAAGCGACCCGCTGTTCGTCGAGCCCGAGATTCCGGAAGGGGATTGGGACCAGGACGACGAAGTCTGGGAGGACGGCGGCGAGGATTGGAGCGCGCCGGGGCTCGGCACGCTCCAGGTACCTCCGGCCGCGAGCTCCGCCGCCGGCGATTGGCGGCACCAGCTCGTGCTCCTGCGCGACCAGCTGGACCGGGCGCCACGGCCCGGGGTCGCCGCGGGCGAGCAAGGCCGCCAGGCCTGGTTCCGGCTGGACGTGGAGAGATCGCTGCAGACCGGCCAGCTGGTCGTCGAGCTGCGCCAGCGGGCGGCGAAGAAGAACGGCGCCTGGGGCAAGATCAAGCGCCTTAGCCTGAATCGTCAGAGCGCCTCGACCTTCCCGGACGTCGAGGACCGCAAGCTGTTGAGCCTGTTCCTCGCCACCCCGTTGCCCGACCGCTTCGCCGGCTACTCCTCCTACGGCTATCTCTACGGCGGCGCGTCGCAACGCAGCTCGAGCACGGTGCCCGCGGCCCTCTACGACGTCGTGCTGCCGCGCCTCTGCGCCACCGGCCGTTTCGTCCGGGAGGACGAAGAGATGAAGGAGGGCCGGGAGACGGCGAGTCCGCTGGCGTGGGACGGCGGCCCTGCCTGGGAGCTCGTTTTGCACCTCGACCGCGGCTCGGACCCGGGCTCGGTCTCGATCACCGGCTCGCTGGAGCGCGCCGGCGAGAGACGATCCCTGGCCGAGCCGGCATTGCTGCTGGCCGACGGCCTGGTGGTCTTCCCCGACACCGTCGCCCGTTTCGAGGCCGAGGGGGTCTTTCCCTGGATCGTCATGCTGCGCCGCGACGGCAAGATCGTGGTGCCCGAGGCCGGGCTCGACGACCTGCTGGCGGAGCTCTGGAAGCTGCCGGCCCTGCCTGCTTTGCGGGCGCCGGAAGACCTGACATGGCGCGAAGAGCGCGTGCCGCCGCGGCCGTGCCTCGCGGTCCGCGCTCCGGAGCAGTCTTACGGCCCGCGCAAGCTCACCGCCGAGGTCTCTTTCGACTACGGCGGCCGATCGGTAGCAGGGCGGCACCGGTGCGCGGGCTTCTTCGACCCGGACGAGCGCCGTGTGCTGGTGCGCGACGGCGATGCCGAGCGGGGGTTGCTGGCGGCGCTCGTCGAGCTGGGCTTCGAGCGGCCGTCTCAGCAGGGGCGTCCCCCCGGAGGGGGGCAAGCGATACAGGAGGACTACGACTTCGAGCTCAAGCCGAAGGTCTGGCCCGAAGTCGCCGAGCGCCTGATCGACGGCGGCTGGCAGCTGGGGTACGAGCGCGCCCGGCTGCGCCGGCCCGGCGCCTTCGACCTCCGGGTGACGACCGGCATCGACTGGTTCGAGCTCGAAGGCGACGTCGACTTCGAGAACGTCCCGATCGCCCTGCCCGAGCTTCTCGAGGCCTTGCGCCGCGGCCAGCGGTTCGTGGCTCTCGACGACGGCACTCACGGCATGCTGCCCGCGCAATGGCTCGAGCGCTACAGCCCCCTGGCCCACCTGGCGCCCGAGTCCGCGGGCGACTCGGTGCGTTTCCTGCCTTCTCAGGCGGTGCTGCTCGACGCCCTGCTGGCGGCGGCGCCGAAGGTCGACGTCGACTTGAAGTTCCGGCGCATCCGCGAGCGCCTGGGCTCGTTCGAGCGCATCGAGCCGGCCGCCGAGCCGCGCGGGTTTCGCGGCGAGCTGCGCGCCTACCAGCGCGACGGCTTGGGGTGGCTGCGCTTCCTCAGGAGTTTCGGCTTCGGCGGCTGCCTCGCCGACGACATGGGCCTGGGCAAGACGATCCAGGTGCTGGCGCTGCTGCAATGGCGGCGCCTGGGCCGCTGTGCGGCGGGCCGGCCGTCACTGGTGGTGGCGCCGCGGAGCGTCGGACTGTGTCAATGGTTTTGAGACACTGGTTTGCGGCTATTAGTGTCGAAAGGTCTTTGTCGGTCGAGTGGGCACGTGGGTCCACTGGCCTGCATGGATCCGGGCAGAAGCAGAATTCACGTAGGGCGCGCAAGGATGCGATCTCGGTGGCCGCAAGGCTGGTGCCCGCGACTCACGTCCACGCCGGTTGAGACGGGGGAGAAGCTCTCCGATCGACCTCGTCCAGCGGGGACCGCCTCGGACTGCGGCGCAAGCAGAAGCAGAATTCACGTAGGGCGCGCAAGGATGCGATCTCGGCGGCGGCGGAGCTGGGCGGCCTCGCCACCGCCCGATACGTTCCGGCTGCACCCGCAACGATCCGCGTGCCGGGCTCAGGATCCAGAATTCTGGGTAGAGTCTCATGGCGTCTCCTTCGGCGGGTTGATCCACACGGCTTCCGGCAGTTTCCCTGGGCTCGGCATGCGGCCTTTGAAGCGCTGAGGATTGGTCTCAAAGGCCGCGCGTAGCACCCCGGCCCGTTGCTGAAGGATCTGATCGGCGCGGCCGTAATGGACATCGGCCGGCGTCAAATAGGCCAGGCTCGAGTGCCGATGATCGGTGTTGTACCAGCCGAGGAACGGCGCACAGAATCCGCGACTATCCTCCAGCGAGCCAAACCGTTCCGGGAAGCTCGGGTGGTACTTCATCGTCTTGAACTGGGCTTCGGAGAACGGATTGTCGTTACTGGTGTACGGCCGACTGTGGCTCTTCCTCACGCCCAGATCGGCCAGCAGCAGCGCCACCGTTTTCGACCTCATGCTCGACCCCCGATCGGCATGCACCGTCAACTGATCCCCGCGGATACCTTGCTTGCGCACCGTCTCAGCGATCAGACGCCTGGCCAGCGTCCCCGACTCGCGACGCGCCACCATCCAGCCGGGCACGTAGCGGCTGTAGAGATCCAGGATCACGTAGAGGTAGAAGTAGGTCCACTTCGCGGGCCCCTTGAGCTTCGTGATGTCCCACGTCCACACTTGATTCGGAGCCGTCGCCACCAGCTCGGGTTTGGCGTAGACCGGGCGGCGCAGCTGGTTGCGGCGCTCGCGCAGCTCGCCCTCGGCCTCGAGGATGCGATACATCGTGCGCACCGAGCATAGATACTCCTGCTCCTCGTCGAGCAGCACCGCCCAGATCTGGTGCGGGGAGCGATCGACGAAACGCGGCGAGTGCAACACGTCCACCACCGCCTGGCGCTGCTCAGCATCCAGAGCCAGAGGCGGCCGTGGCCGTGGCTTATCGGCTGGTGTCGGATCTCGACGGCGATAGTAAGTCGCCCTGGGCATTCCAAGTGCCGAGCAGGCGGCCCGTACGCCGACCTCCTGCGAAAGCGTGGTCGTCGCCTCCATCAGCGACTCTCCTGAATCCCCAGAAGCTGAGAGAGTTTTTTTTGCACCTCGATGATCGTCTCGGCTTGCGTCAGCTTCCGGCGCAAGCGCGCATTCTCCCGCTCGAGCTCGGCGACGTGACGCGACTGCGCCGTGACCGGTCGCGGCTTGCGGCCACGCTTCTTCGGCCTCAGGGCGGCCAGAGCGCCCTCGTCGTGTTGGCGCCGCCATGTCGACAGATGCGACGAGTACAGGCCCTCCTGGCGCAGAAGTTTGCCGATCTCACCCAGCTTCGTGCACGCCTCGGCCTTCTCCAGGATCCCGAGTTTGTACTTCGCCGTGAACGTCCGCCGACGCGCTTGAGCCGGCACCTCCGGATCCGGATCCAACGCCGAGCGTGCAGGGCTCCCTGCTCCAGGCACATGACTCATGTCCGACCTCCCATGTCATGCCGCTCGAAGAACTCTTCGCGCAACTCCTCCTCAGTGGTCTCACAGACCTTCAACAGGCTGCCGATGGCGTCGTGGAGATAGTCATGCTTCACCATCTCCACGATGCCGTAGATCTCCGCCAGCACCGACCGCGGAACACGCTCCTCGCGCATCTTGCCGACATCCAACGGCAGTCTCATCGAGTCCAGGATCTCGAAGAGCCGGTAGTCCAGACGCTGAAGCTCCAAGGCCACGTCCAGCACCGCCAAGCGCGGCGAACGTAGCGGATTGAGCAAGTCGAGGACGGTCTCCAGAAGTCTCGTCAAGTAGGGCCTCATCGGTCGTTTTCCTCTTCTCCGCCCTTCACTAATTTCAACGGGCTCGGGTGTCTCACTCATATTGGCACAGAGGGCGTGCTCCACAACTGGGCCGAAGAGGCCGCCCGTTTCGCTCCCCGGCTCGAAGTCCTGATCTATCACGGCCCGAAACGCAAGGCTCTGCTCGAGACCTCAGGCCGCCGGCACCTGATCGTCACCACCTACGCCACCTTGCGCCGCGACGTCGCCGAGCTGGGGGACGTGGTCTTCGACTATGCGGTGCTCGACGAGGCCCAGGCGATCAAGAACGCGTCCTCGCAGACGGCCAAGGCCTGCCGGCTGTTGCGGGCGCGGCACCGCCTGGCGCTCACCGGCACGCCGGTGGAGAACCACCTGGGTGAGCTGTGGTCGATTTTCGAGTTCCTCAACCCCGGCATGCTGGGCCGCTTGCCGCGGCTCAAGAAGTGGAGCGGCGCGAAGTCCCTGGACCACGATTCGCTGTCGGCGGTCGCGCGAGCTCTGCGGCCGTTCATTCTCAGGCGCACCAAGGATCAGGTGCTGAAAGACCTGCCGGCGAAGACCGAGCAGACCCTGTTCTGCGACCTCGCCGGCAAACAGCGCCGGCTCTACAACGAGCTGCGCGATCACTACCGGGCGCTCCTCGACCAGCGCATCCGCAAGATGGGGATCAAGCGCTCGAAGATCCAGGTGCTCGAGGCCCTCCTGCGCCTGCGCCAGGCGGCCTGCCATCCGGGCCTGCTCGACAAGAAGCGGGACCAGGAGACGAGCGCCAAGCTCGACGTCCTGCTCGCGCAGCTCGAGGAGGTGCTCGACGAGGGCCACAAGGCGCTGGTTTTTTCCCAATTCGTGAGCCTGTTGACCATCCTGCGCGGCTTTCTGGACCGCCGGAAGATCACCTACGAGTACCTCGACGGCCGCACCCGCCGGCGCCGGGAACGGATCGAGCGCTTTCAGACCGACGCCGATT
Organism: bacterium; assembly: GCA_024224155.1. Lineage (NCBI taxonomy): Bacteria > bacterium. The sequence continues at coordinate 158 of JAAENP010000170.1, read as the reverse complement.
GCCGCCTGTTCCTGATCAGCCTCAAGGCCGGCGGCCTGGGGCTCAACCTCACGGCCGCCGACTACGTCTTCATTCTCGACCCGTGGTGGAATCCGGCGGTCGAGGCCCAGGCGGTCGACCGCGCCCACCGCATCGGGCAGACGCGTCCAGTCTTCGCT
>JAAENP010000169.1 GCA_024224155.1 bacterium | reverse complement strand
GAGGAGGCGAATCATGGCGCGGCGGAGGGAGGCGGGGAGCCGATAGACAGCCTGGATGTGGCGGGTGGCGCGACGTAGGAGCTGAGTGCGCTCGGATAGGGAGGACGAAGAGAATGGGGCATAAGTTTTTCAAAGCTGACTTTCTCGGCGAGCCTCAAGTATCGCTGAACCAGATGCCAGTCGCCAGCGGTCGCTGAAGTGTAGTGAGACTCACATTTGACGGCGATCTGATCAACTTTGAAAGGACCTGTCCGCCTTCGGCGCGTGCCGACATGTAGATGGTATTCCTCAACCCGCCGCACGGCAAGATGGCGGTGGACTGCGCGAGAAACAAGGTGGCTCGGTCGGTAGGTCGAGGTGGGTGAGGTTGCGCTCGATGACGTCCGGTTCGGTGATGAACGCGAGGACGCGCATTCGCCCGTCGCACTTGGGGCACTCGAGGACATCCATGGCGAAAACGCGCATGAGCAGGGTCGCCCAGTCGAGGCGCCTGGCGAGTTCGGTGGCCGGGACACGCTTCTCGGCTTCAGGCACGGCTGCTGGCTCCTCAGATGAGGCAGACGCCGTGGCACTGGACACGGTCGGTACGATCCGGTTTCGCCATGCGTGGTTTGGCGCAAATACGCCGTGGTAGCGGGTGAGATGCTTGCGCGGCGGGGGAATCAAGGCGGCCAGTTTGGCCAGAAATTCGACCGGTTCGCACTCGGTCTCGTGTTTGCCGTTTGGGGCTGGCCGCTTGTACTGGTAGCGGATGTTGCCGTCTTCGGTCCACGAGAGCCGCTCCAGGGCGAATGCAGGACGGAGCCCGTAGCGGCACAGGCGCTCGATGCCTTCGCGGTCGTTCTGGTGGATGGCGACATTGGCGTGCAACGAGAATCCGCCTATCGATGAAGTGGCGAACGCCGAGCGCTCGGGCTGTCGCGCATCGATCAGGTCGTCGTTTGCCGACCTGGGTGGGCGGAGCGTGCTCCGGACCGAGGCGGCCTGGACATGGGCAAGAGCATCGCCGACCTGATCGTCCGAATGCTCCTCCTGATGGCGGGTCAGGATTTTGGCGATCCGGCGGATGACCTTCTCGGCGAGTGCGAATTTCCTCGCTCGTGGGCGGGTCGAGTTGCCGAAAACGGTCGCGCCTGGCGGTCCGGAAGTGGGACACGCTCGGTTCGCTTTGCAACCGATGCGCTTTGAAGTAGCCTATTTGCATCGCCTCCGGGCAAGCGGTCGACGTTTGGCCGGCAACACGACCGCTCCCTGGCAGTCCGGAGCATGTAAGTCAGAGGTACTTTGTCCGCACGCAGACCGTTCGCCACGTTGGTCACGACGCTACACAGATGGCTACTGGAGCCATCGTCGGCGATCCGGCCCGACCAGCGGCTACAGGCCCGGTTGCTCTCGGGTATGGTGCTCGTGATGCTGGTCGCCTCCGCGACCGGCACGCAGTTCACCTTCGACGCCACGCGGTATTCCCTGTTCGCCCTGGTGGCCCTCTTTGCGCTTTCCTATCTTCTGAGCCGCACCCGGCATTACACGACGGCCGCGGTTTTTGCTCTTCTGGCCTGCTCGTCCCAGCCTTTCATGCGGGTGTTCTGGGTGTACGGCGTGATCGACAATCCCGATCTCGCCCTGGCGGTGTTTGGGTGGCTGGTGCTCGGACTGGGTATGAGCAGCATCCTGTTTTCCACTCGCGGTCTGCTCACCATGGCCGCCATCGATGCCGTGGCGATCCTGGCGACCGGACTTCTCGCCTCTCGGTTGTCCGGGGCCGGCATCGCCACGCCGCTGATCCTGGTCCTCTCCACCGCCGTGCTACTGACCATCGACACCTGGCTGCGGTCCCGACAAGCTCAGGTGATCGCCGAGAGCGAGGCGCGGTTTCGCAGTCTCTTCGTCGCCACGCTCGAGGGCATCGCGATTCGCCGCGGGGACGGCATCATCGATGTCAATCCGGCCTTCGAAAAGCTCTTCGGGGTGAAGAGGGAGCAGGTCATCGACCGTCAGCTGGGCGACTTCATCGCCGATGTTCCCGCCGCGGCGAGCCCGGAAACCGCGGATGAACTCGGGCGCGTGCAAACCCGACATGAACTCCACGGAGTGAGAGCCGACGGCAGCTTCTTCGAGGTCGAGATGTTCATCCGCCGCGATCAGCGCTACAAGGACCAGGCAGTCGAGGTGATCACCCTGCGCGATATCACCGAGCGCAAGGAATTCGAGGCCACCCTGGTGGAGGCCAAAGAACATGCCGAGGCCGCAGCCCGGGCCAAGAGCGAGTTCATGAACAACATGAGCCACGAGCTCCGCACGCCCCTCAACGCGGTCATCGGTTTGACCGGCATTGTACTCGACAGCGAACTCGACCCCAAGCAAGGGGAGCTTCTCGAACTGGTTCGCAAGAGCGGCGGCTCGCTATTGGCCATCGTTAATGACATCCTGGATTTCTCGCGAGTAGAAAACAACG
>JAAENP010000168.1 GCA_024224155.1 bacterium | reverse complement strand
GTGGTTGTGTGGTGTTGTGGTTGGGGGGTGTGGGGGGCGGCCGCGGCCCCCGGGGGGGGGGGGGGGGCCGGGGGGGCCCGGCCCCGCCCCCCCCGGCGGGGCGGGGGCGGCGGGCGGGGGGGGGGGGGGGGGGGGGGGCATTTTGGGAGGGGTCCTTGGTCGAGGAGGTCGGGAGGGGCCCAGCTCTCAAACGAGCGGGGGTGACGAAGGGCTAGCGGGGAGATCTCGAGGGCGAAGGCAAGGTCGTGTATCAGATGCTGTACCGGCCGGACGTCGGCGGCCTTCGTGGGGTTCGAGATGGTTACCGGCAGCCTCGCCGGCAGGTCGGGGAGTTTCGCCTTCGAGCACCGTGGAACCTATGAAGATGGCACCGTAAAGTCGGTCTGGCACGTGGTCCCGGGCTCCGCGACCCGAAGATTGTCTGGACTCCAGGGCGAAGTGGCCTTTGCCGCGGGGCATCAGGACGAGTACTCGGTCGGCTTCGACTACGGCTTCGAGTGAGGCCGGGACAGAAGCGGCAGGATCTCGCCGAGTTTCTCGACCACGTCAGCGAGCCGGGAGTGAATGTGCCTTTGCAGCACGGTCATGGCCGCAAGTCGTAACGAGTTCGGGTCCTCGGAGTCTGCACCCAACCGGTCGGCGCAGTCTCGACAGAGCCGCACGGTGATCTGGGTTCCGCCGCCGTTCAGGCTGACTCGGGCAGGCCGGGCCTTTCGCGGTCGCAGGAGCTCTCGCAATAGCGGCTGGTCCTCGAGGTGAGAACACGCGATGTGCAGGACGGAGGGCGGATTCTTCATCGCGGATCGCGCTCTCGATCCGGCTCCGGTGATTCGTCGGTCGGATCGACTCCCGCTCGGCGCGCGCAAGTCTCACAGAGCCCGCCAGCGGGGTGGTTGCCGATCTCGGGATGGAGGAGGGCCAACGGCAGGTGCTCGGTATCCGCGTTCCAAGCTACCCGGCAGATGACGCAGGCCTCGCCCCAGCGCTCGGTGAGCCCGGAGGACTCCTCGGAGAGCCCGCGCGGTCGGGCGATCGGAGGGAAAAGCTCTCGTGCTTCGAGTCGAGGCTCGAATCGCCTGGCGAAATCGATCGCGCGGATGAGGTTCTCACCAACCGGAAGGTTTCGTCCCCGCACCCAGCGGTTCACGGTTTCCCGGGACACTCGCACCGTCCTCGCCAGCTCGGACTGGGAAAGCCCGTGCCGGTCCAGGAAGCGTTGAAGGGGGTGCGTGCCGTGCATATCGGTGAATTGATGTTTGCATCAATGATATCAATATCAATTCTAGTGAGACCCCGAGGTGTATCCTTGTTGACATTCATGTCGCAGCTGGCAAGATTTCTTCGAGAAAGGCTCAAGGAAATCCCCCTGGGGGAAGTCGGCAAGAAGGCCGATCTGGCCGGTATCAGCAGAGAGCAGATGACCCGGTGGCGTCGCGGCAGGCTGCCGGTCAACCCGACCCTTGCCACTCTGGAGCGGCTCGCCGAGGTGCTCGATTTACGTATCGGCGTCAGCGAGATCGAGACCGGGGAGGTCGTTGCCGAGGCCGGAGCCGAGTACCAAGGTGCAGCCGGCGAGCTGCGGCGAGAGCTGGAACAAGAACAGCAGCGTCTTCGAAACCGGATCAAGAGGCTCGAGAGCGAGCTCGGAATCGAAGTCGAGCCGGATTCTCCAACGGGCTCGTAGCTTCAGCGGTCTCGCCACTCCTGTGCGAGACTTTCGACATGGAGAACTCCGAGATCGCCGCCGTGTTTCGGCGCATGGGCCTGCTCTTGCAGATTCAGGGTGCGAACCCCTTTCGAGTGCGGGCTTATGAGAATGCGGCGCATACCGTCGACGATGCGACCGAGCCCATGGCCAAGCTGATCGAGCGAGGCGACGATCTGACGGCCCTTGAGGGTATCGGCAAGGAGATGGCGCTCAACATCGAGGAGTTGGTCGCTACGGGTCGGCTCACAAAGCTCGACCAGCTCGGCTCGGAGATCCCGCTATCGCTGATCGACATCGTGGCGCTGCCGGGAGTGGGTCCGAAGAAGGCAAAGCGCCTGTGGCAGGAGCTCGGCATTGTGGAGGTCGATGCCCTGGGCAAGGCCGCCAAGGCTGGAGAGATCGCCAAGCTTGCAGGGTTCGGTGTCAAGAGCGAGCAGCAGATTCTGGCCGGGATCGAACGGCGGAAACGCTACACCAACCGTCTCAGCCTGGCCGAGGTCGATCGGCAGGCGGCGCCGTTGCTCGAATACCTTCGAGCCGTACCCGGTGTCCGGAAAGTAGAGGTCGCGGGGAGCTACCGGCGACGGCGCGAGACGGTCGGCGATCTCGACGTGCTGGCCGTAGCTTCGCGGCCGACCGAGCTGGTCGAGGCCTTTGGCGCCTACTCGAAAGTCGAGTCGGTCGAAAAAGCCGGGGACACCCGGAGCACCGTGATCCTCGAGTCGGGCTTTCAGGTGGATTTGCGTGTCGTGCCGACCAAGAGTTGGGGAGCCGCGCTGGTCTATTTCACCGGTTCCAAAGCGCACAACATCAAGCTCCGGCAGCGGGCGATCGAGCGGGGAATGCGCCTTTCCGAGTACGGCGTCTTCGACGAGTCGAATCTGGAAGAGAGCGAGGAGGCCGCCGATCCCTGGGCCGGCGAGTACTTTGCCGGCAAGACCGAGAAGTCGGTCTATAGCTCGCTCGAGCTACCATGGATACCTCCCGAGCTGCGGGAGGATCGCGGCGAGATCAAGGCGGCGCGGGCCGGGAAGCTACCCAGACTCCTGACGGAGAAGGACCTTCGTGGCGACCTCCAGACCCATTCGACCTGGTCCGATGGCAGGAACTCGATCGAGGAGATGGTCTTGGCGGCAATTGCCAAAGGCTACGAGTACATCGCGATCACCGACCATAGTCCGTTTCTGGCGATGACCGGAGGCCTGAACAGCCGGAAGCTGCGGCAGCAGTGGGCCCAGATCGAGACGGTTCAGCAGCGTTACCCCGAGATTCGAATCCTGCGTGGCCTGGAGGTCGACATTCTCGAAGACGGCACGCTCGACATGGACGACGAGACCCTCGACGAGCTCGACATCGTGTTGGTGGCGATCCATTCAAGCTTCGACCTTCCGGCGTCGGTCCAGACCGAGCGAGTCTTGAAGGCGCTCAGTCATCCGGCTGCTCATATCTGGGCACATCCCCTTGCCCGCCGCCTCGGCAAGCGCGACGAGATCAAGATCGACCTGGATCAGGCCCTGCACTGCGCGCGCGAGCACGGGGTCGCGGTCGAGGACAACGCCCATCCCCAACGCCTCGATCTCAGGGACGTGCATTTGCTGAAGGCCCGCGAGCTGGGTCTGAGAGTGGCTATCGGAACCGACGCTCACGCCGTCGATCAGCTCGATTTGATTCACTACGGCGTCGAACAGGCGAGACGCGCCTGGCTGACCAAGAAGGACGTTCTGAACACGCTGCCGCTGTCGCGGCTCCTGAAGCGGCTCGGCTCCGGGTAGCGAGACGGCGAGCCGCCGGAGCATAGTCCGGCCGGCCGGCCCGCACTCCCTGGCTGACCCCGGACTCGGGCGGCTCGCTCGGTCAGCAACCTACGCTAGTCGTGGTTGTACTTGAGCGGATAGTGCTCGTGCGTGCCGCCGTCCTTGTTGCCCTCGTAGTCGAATACGTAGCCCTCGGCCACGAACGGGCTCTCGCTGTTGTGGCAGCCGTTACACTGTTCGGCTCCCACCTTCTCGACCATGCCGGCCGCGACGACGTCGGCTCGTTTGTACTCCTTGTTCTTCAAGCTCATGAGCTCGTCGGCTGTATAGGAGCCGCCGGGGCCGTGGCAGGTCTCACAACCCACGTTGGCTAGGTCCGGTGTGGTCTCGATATCGACGAAGCCACCCGGCTCTCCGTAGCCGGTGACATGACACTTAATGCAGGCTTCGTCCTTCGTGTAGTCGTTATTCGGGTCGAGACCAGCCGTCAGCTTGGCCTCTCCGCGCTCGCCTGGCTTCAGGGCGTTGAAGGTCGTCGCCATCGTCGTGGCCTCCCACGACTTGTACTGCTTGAGATGACACTTCTTACAGCCCTTCGAGCCGATGTACTCGAACTCTTCCGCTTGCACCATGTTGGGCGCGAGAACCACGCCGAGCACTGCGACGACAAAGACTCCGGTCAAACTCGCTCGCTTCTTCACTTGCTACTCCTCTCGATCACTTTCTTTCGGCACGGTTCCGTGCCGGCAGTCTTTAGTGCCAAAGTCGTGCCAATTGTAGCGGGAAACCCCGAGTAATTCTGAAGCGCGTGCCGTCGCTTACTGCGGACCTCCACTGCGCAAGGCGCTGCCGCTGATCTCGGGGAGCGTAGATTCAGCCGAAAAGAGAGCCGGTCTGCTCCGAGTAGTCGCCGAGCAGATCGCGAAGCTCTGGGCACTTGGAAGGATCCGAGGCCAGCATTCGCGATGTCTTCGCCGTGGCACGCCGCTCGCGCGCGGCGGGCGTGGCTCGATCGCGGTCGGATGGTGGATCGTCGAGTCTCGGTTTCGGTTCTGCCCTCATGCTGCTCCGGCTCCTTTCTCGCTCCATCGCATCTTTGCCTTGCGGTAGTTCTTCGGCGAGCTGATGTCGTACCAGATCCCCTGAAAGAGAAACGCGCTCAGCTCTCCCATTCGAGCCAATCGCGGGAAGACGTCTTCTTCCAGTTGCGAGGTCTTGTCTTTGTCGATCATTCCGAACACAGCGGGACCGAAGAGATAAACGCCGGTGTTTACGATGCTGATGCCGGCGTCACGGCCGCTTTCGAGGAAGTTCGTGATGCGGTTCCCCTGCAAGAGCACTTGTCCATAGCGCTTTTCACTCTGTCGGGGCTTGACCGCGATCGTGGCCATCGTGTTCTCGTTGAGGTGAAACGCAATGAAGTCGGCGATGTCGATATCGGTGAGCACATCCCCGTGAATCACCAGGAACGGATCGTCGCCGACGTAGTCCTGGACCAGTTTGAGAGCGCCGGCGGTGCCGCGGCGGGATCGTTCACGAAGGTATGAGATCTGAACGTCCAGGCTCCGACCGTCCCCCATCAGGCGTTTGATGGCTCGCTCGTAGGGGCCCGCCAGCACCACGAACGAGCGGATCCCGAATCCGGCCAGATGGAGGATCGTCCTCGCCACCAGGGCCTGGCCGCCGATCGGCACGAGGGCGGGAATCTCGGGTCCGTCGTGATCGCCGCCCGCCAGAATCACTGCGGTCGTGACCGAAGGCTTGAGCGACCGCCGCAGTAGGGCCTCGATGGCCTGGGAGCGATTTGAGAGCTCACCTTCGTCGATCAGCCGATCCACCCGATCGAGCACATCGGGAGCGAGGGTAATGGTCAGCCGAGCCTTCGAGCGTCCCGGATTCCCTTCCGGTGTCATACTTTGTCATACTCTAGTTACGGACGATGGCCTTTGTCAAGCACCAAGAATACGCAGGCGAGCCGGGCCGCTGACTCCGGAGCAGAAAACCGGCGGCCTGTGCCCGATTCGATGCCGATTCGATGAAGGCTTCGGAAGCCCGCTACTCGACGGTCCGGGTCTGGTATGTCTCGAGGTACTCGCGATGGAGCGGCGTGTCCGGGAACGACTCGTCGTCACCGTACGGATATCCGCTCATTCCGCGGAAGGGGAGCGGCTCCACCTGCGCTGCGGCGAAGGTGTTCCTGTCGGCGTCCTTGTCCCAGCCGTGGCTCTCGAGAAACAGCGACCGCTTCATGCCGGCATCGAGCTCGCCGAGCCCCGAGCCGTCGAAAACCAGGGCGATCTCGTCGCCGACCCCCAGGATGACGCTGCGCGAATCGGACTGGAGAAGCAGCTCGCGCACATCGCCGTAGCGGGTGTAGTTACCCGGAAACGGCAGCCAGGGGGAGTCCATCGAGGTTTGCGAGTAGTCGAAGGTGTGAGGCGCGTTCGGAGCCTGCCGGACCAGTCGCGAGAAGCCGCGGAAACGAAGCTCCGCGGTCTTGGGCTCCAGCCGGGCCTGGACGACGGCCACGTCGTCGACGGGCTCGACGGTCCAGGCAATCCGGTCCCACGACAGCCATTGATTCGAGACGATTCGCAATCGGCTGGCTCCCTCGGGAACTTGCGGCGTATCGACGACCATGGTCTTGGTCTTTCCGGCCGGAAAACCCATGTTCTCGACCAGAGGCACCCAGCCTTCCGCGGTCAAGGTGTCGAGACGCGGCGCATGCGGCCGGTAGTCGGGGCGCTGATCGAGCGCCAGATTCAGACTGGCGTCGGCGGGGAAGATCCAGCCGTCGAGATGCAGCCGTACCGGTTTGTTCGGCGCCCCGCCGAGGTCGAACTCGAAGGTCCAGGGCTCGCTGGCGACACCCTGGTAGGCACTTGGACTCCAGCCGTCGGCGTAGACTTCGTCTCGGCGCCGAACCCGTTCGGTGACGTCGTTGCCGCTCGCGTCCCGGGCTTCCGCAACCGGCCGTAAGCCGCGGCTGGTGAGGACCTGATCCGCGAGGACCCGACCCGGCACGACCTTGAGGGTGCTCGCGACTTCGGTATCGATCGGGTGGTCGACGATCCAGAGTCGCGAGTAGTCGATGAAGGCGGCTTCCCAAAGCTCCTCGGTGAGCCGCAACTCGTAGAGACCGTCCCGAGCTTGGAGTGCGTCGAGCCTGACGAGCTCTTCGGCGTCGGCACCGGCCCAGATACCCTCGGCGACGGGGAGGCCGGCCGGCGCGCCCCAGAGCAGATCGGACTCGAAGGCGAAGCCTTCTCCGTCCCAGGCGTAGACGAACGGACAACTGCCTTTGAGCACTTGCTCTTCGACGATGTACTGGTTCGGGCCGGGTTGGAACCGGTTCTGCGGAACTCCGTTGGTCCAGACGACGCGAACCAGGTCCGGGGTGTCGAGTTGACCGAGCCCAAAGTGGGTTACGTCTTCGGTCACTTCGCGAAACTGGTAGGCGGAGCCGGCGCGGACTTCGAGTGTGGCGCCAAGACCGAAGATGTTGTTCTTGCTGTTGCCCTTGACCAGGCCTTTCAGGCGCAGTGTCAGCCACTTGTTGCGGTTGCCGCCCTGATTGTCGAGCCGAAAGACTCCCTCGGCTGCCTGAGCCACGAGGTCGAGGTCGCCGTCGCCGTCGAGATCGGCCGCCGCCAGCGACTCGATCTGAAGCGGTCCACCTTCGACCGGAAGAAACGCGAAGGCGCCGTCGCGCTGAGCGAGGACTGCCAGTCCGCCCGCACCTCCGACCGCGAGATCGAGCCGGCCGTCATTGTCGGCGTCGAAGACGGCGAGAGCCGAGAATCGGGCCGAGGTCTGCAGCGACCTGCCCAGGTCCCAGGCTTCGAAGTCACCCTTGTTGTTGCGCCAGAATCTCACTCCGGAGCCGACCGCAACCAGGTCGGGCCAGCCGTCGTTGTCGAAGTCCGCGCTGGCAATACGTTCCGCGTCATCGATTGCGAGGCTGTCTTCGAGCGCCGCGAATCGGCCCTGGCGCAGATTCACCAAGCGCGTCGTGCCGGAGTCGCCCAGAATCATGACGTCTAGGTCGCCGTCCCGGTCCAGATCGCTCGCCAGAGTTTCGGACGGAGAGTCGACGCTCAAGCCTGGCAGGCTCTTCGAGCCAACCGGCTCGAGTGCGCCACTGAGGCTGTTGCGGTAGAGCTCGACGCCCGAGTTGCCGGCAACCAGCAGATCCAGATCGCCCTCGATGTCGAAGTCAAACGCGACGGCCGCGCCGCCGCGCGCGTCGGCAAGCCCGAAGTCGCCGGTTCGTTCCGCCAGCTTGCCGTCGCCGGAGCCGGCAAAGAAGTGGCTTGCACCGGCGCCGTGAGCGAAGATGTCGAGGTTCCCGTCGTTGTCGATGTCGGCGACGAGGAGTCTCTGCGTATCGGCCGCGGTGACGTCGGTCAGCTTCGTGCCCTCACGATCGAACACCTCGAGGCTCGCCGAGCCACTCTCGGAGGCGCTCTTGAGGCGAATGATCTCCGGCCGTTCGTTGCCGGTCAGATCCGCCAGCCGCACATCCGAGCCCGCGCCACTGACGAGGGTGGCCGAGGTGAACTTGACCTCCGCCGGCGTTCCGAAGGACGTGACCGGTGGTTCATCGCGAAACACGGTCAGTGGAATGCCCTGGACGCCGGTTTGCAGCTCGCGCAAGCTCTCCCGGTACATGGCGGTAACCTTGAGCATGTTTTCGAGCCTCAACGAAGGCACTCGAGCGCCGTCGAGGTCGTTGGCTTCGAGCTTGTCGAGAACGTCGTCCAGGAGGCGGTCGGCACCCTGCGGCGCTTGCCAAATGAGCTCGCGCACGCGCAGGTAGGCCCCGCTGGCACGAGCGCGGTCGCCGCTATCGCGCGCCGACTTTCCGATTTGAAGCAAGACGACGAGATTCTCGGGCCGGAGCCGCGCCAGGCGATCGAGCGCCTCCGCCGCAACCGGGGCGGCCTCGTCACCTCCCGTAGTCGTGGCCGTTCGGTAGAGCAAGTACTGGGCTTCGAGATCGTTGGGAGCCAACTGGGCGGCTGCGCGAAAGGCCTCGAGGCCCGCTGCGTTGTTGCCCCCCCAGCTGAGGATCTCACCGCGAATCGCGATCAATCTGGGATTGTTCGGAGACTTGCTCTCGGCGGTTTCAATGGCTTCGATGGCTTCGTCGGTCTTTTGCTGGCGCAGCAGAGAAATCGCCAGGTTGGCGTACGCCAACGGTTCGTTGGGCGTTAGTTTGGTGAGCTCTCTGAAGGACTGTTCCGCTTGCGCCGGTTGTTCGTTCTCGAGCTCCGCGAAACCGCGGTTCCGCAGTTCGACGGCTTTGTCGGGCAAGGCAGCGGCCCAGGCCAGCAGGGCCAGTGCGAGCACGGCTCCAGTACCCAGGGCGATCGCGCGCGAGGGGGCGTCTCGGAGAGTTCTCATGAGCGCATTCTACCCAGTCTGAGCAGGGCATGAAGGGCCGGCGAACGTGCCCGCGAGCGTCCTATTCCTTCTTCTTTTCGCCTTTGAAGACCCGCAAAACGAGAAGCAGGATGATCGCGCCGAGTATGGCGATGACCAGGCTCCGAATGTCGAAGCCGGAAATGCCGCCGAAGCCGAGATAGGTCGCGATGAAGCCCCCGATCAGGGCGCCAATGACACCGATCACCGGCGTCATGATGCAGCCACCGGGGTCTTTGCCGGGCAGCAAGAACTTGGCGATCGCGCCGGCTACGAGGCCCATGATGATCCAGGATCCCAAACCCATGATGGCGAGGTACTGCTCCATTCTCGTCTCCTCCCGTGCAGTGCGAGTCTAGCGCGATCGGGGACACAGTTCCTTCGTGTCCCCTCCCGACTGCGGCGGCCGCCAAGCGATTCACCGGGGCCGGCTCGAGCTGGAAGGCCTGCAACGGGTCGGGCTCTCGCGTGCGCGCCGCTACGCGCAAACCGTCAGAGGACTCCGATTCGGTCTCTGGTGCGCTTGCGTCGAGCCCCCTGGCGAATCGCCTGCCGGCCACCGTCTCTCCGCGCCTCTGATAGGCGCCGTCGGCTTCCTCTTGCGTCGCAGCGCACTCGTTGCCGCAACTTGGTTTCCGGCGCGTGGTCCACGTTCTCTCATCGCGGTTCGCTGAGGACAGCCGATTCGGCAGGCACCCGGCCAGGGGGCTCGCCGAAAGCGCTCAGGTAGACAAGTCGAAGGCCACTATCGGCTTGCGCGCAGCGGCGCGAAGCCGAGGGCCGAACGTGAGCAGACTGAGGAGCCCGAGGCGTCCCCTGGCCGGTTGCACTGCCGATCGGCGCCGAAGCGCAGGTCCGAGCTCCTCGAGATTCGGAGGCATCGTGGTGGTACGGCTCCGAAAACCAGTCGGGAGGGGACACCAAGGAATGGTGTCACCGAACGCTAGAATGCCGATTCATGGCAAAAGCAAAGCGCGAGCGTCTCTACCTCATCGACGGCTACTCGAACATCTTCCGCGCTTTCTACGCCATTCGGAACCTTTCGAATTCGAAGGGCTTTCCGACCAACGCCATCTACGGCTTCCAGAACATGCTCAGGAAGCTCCTCAGAGAAGAGGAGCCGGAACTGATCGGGGTGGCCTGGGACGTGTCGGAGCCCACGGTGCGCACCGAGAAGTTCGAGGACTACAAGGCGAATCGCAGTCCGACCCCTGAGGATCTCAAACCTCAGCTGCCCTACATTCGCAGGCTGCTCGAGGCTCTGCACATCCCGATCCTCGAGCTCGAGGCGTACGAGGCGGATGATGTGATCGGCACCCTGGCCAAGAAGGCCGCGGCGGCGGGCTTCGACGTGACGCTGGTCAGCGCAGACAAGGACCTGCTGCAGCTCGTCGACGATCACGTCTCGATGTACCACACGGGTCGGGAGAAGACCTACGATCCCGCCATGGTCGAGGAGGATCTGGGGGTACCGCCGAACCGGGTCATCGACATCATGGCGCTGAAAGGGGACTCGGTCGACAACATCCCCGGCGTCCCAGGCATCGGCGAGAAGGGGGCGGTGCAGCTGATTCGGGAGTTCGGCGATCTGGCAACCCTGCTCGATCGCGCCGAAGAGGTCACCCGCAAGAGCTATCGCACCGGGCTCACCGAGCACCGCGACAAGGCCGAGCTGTCGAAGGAGCTGGTCACCATTCACACCGACTTGCCCGTCGACTTCGATGCCGAAGCGCTCCGACTGTCGGAGCCCGATCGCGGCTCGCTGCGCGAGCTCTATCGGGAGCTCGAGTTCTTCAGCCTGCTAGAGGAGCTGGGCAAGGAGACGAGCTCGGCGGCGCCGGTCGGAGCGGCGGTCGAGGTCGAGACCTGCGAGGCTTGGCGGGACGTGGCTGGAGGGCTCGGGAACGAGATCTTTATCGCGGCGATCAAGCCGTCGCGCGCCTCCGAAGACGGGTCCCTGGGGCTTGCCGTCTCGGGTGAGGAAGGGGATGTGTTCTACGTCGACTTCCGGCGCCAAGACGTCGCGTCCGAGGCCCTCGCTTCCCTGGGGGAGTGGTTGCGCTCCTCCGATCGGTCGCTTCAGGGCCATGACCTGAAAGAGGTGCTTCGGCTGATCGCCGAGAAGGCAGAAGACGTGCGGTTCGAGGCGACGCTGTTCGACACCATGCTGGCCTCCTACCTGCTGCCCAGCGCCGCCAGAACACACGGGCTTGAGGAGGTGGCACTGGAGCGCCTGGGTGTGCAAGCGGTCACCGAGTCCGACGCCGGCTGGGGCAGGGCGCAGGAGCCTCCGCTCGGCTCGGAAGGCCTGTTGGCCTTTGCCGCGGAGCGCATCGAGCTACCTCGCCGAATGGCGACCGCGATGCGCAAGGAGCTCGAGCAGAATCGGCTCGAGGGCGTCTACGAGCGCATCGGAGCGCCCTTGATTTCGGTGCTGGTCCGGATGGAAGAGCACGGCATTCTCCTCGACACCGGTTTTCTGCGCGCCATGTCGAGCGAAATGGCCAAGGAGCTGACGTCGCTCGAGAGCCAGATCTACGAGATCGCCGGCGACAAGTTCAACATCAACTCGCCGCGACAGCTGGGCGAGATCATGTTCGAGCGGCTCGGTTATCCGGTGATCAAGAAGACGCGCAAGACCAAGAGTTACTCGACCGATTCGGGAACTCTGGAAGAGCTCGCGATTCGAGGCTACGAGCTCCCCGAAAAGATCCTCAAGTTCCGCGAGCTGGCAAAGCTGAAATCGACCTATGTCGACGCCTTCCCGAGCCTGGTCGCCGCCGACGGACGCCTGCACACGCGTTTCCACCAAGCGGTCGCGGCAACCGGCCGTCTGTCTTCGGCAAGTCCCAATCTGCAGAACATCCCGATCCGAACCGAGCAAGGACAGCAGATTCGCAAGGCCTTCGTTGCGCCCGAGGGCAGGATCCTCCTCGTGGCTGACTACAACCAGATCGAGCTTCGAGTTCTGGCGCATATCGCCGAGGAGCCGGCTCTGATAGAGGCTTTTCGAGCGGGGGAGGACATGCACGCCGCGACGGCCGGCGGTGTCTTCGAGGTGGCTCCGGCTCTGGTCACGCCCGACCAGCGACGCGCGGCCAAGGTGATCAACTTCGGCATCATGTACGGCATGAGCGCGTTCGGCCTGGCTCAGAATCTGAGAATCCCGAAAGCCGAGGCCGAGCGCTTCATCAAGGCCTATCTGGACCGCTACGGCGCCGTCCGGGAGTACATGGACTCCACGATCGAAAGCGCCAAGAAGGACGGCAGGGTTGAAACCCTCTATGGCCGGATCCGCTGGTTACCCGATATCGAGAGCCGGAACTACAACATGCGCGAGAACGCCAAGCGCATGGCGATCAATGCGCGTATTCAAGGGACGGCCGCCGACCTGTTGAAGATCGCGATGATCCAGGTCGATCGACGGCTCGCCGAAGAACGGCCCGATTCGAAGCTCTTGCTCACCGTTCACGACGAACTGGTGCTGGAGGTTCCCGAACAAGACATTGCAGCCGTCAGCGATCTGGTGGTCCAGGAGATGGAGCAGGTCGATCGACTCGACGTACCCCTGGTGGTCGACGTCGGCCACGGTAAGAGTTGGTACGAGGCCAAAACCTAGCGCACGCGGTCGAAGCGGGTGATCCGACCCTCGGGGCCGACCGCCCAGAAGGTGTCGTCATCGCCGAAGTCGACGGCCCAGAAAGCGGCGTCACTCAGGGCCGCCCAGCTTCTCCCCGAGTTGGTCGAGACGTTCAATCCTCCCGGGCCGGCCGCGATCAGGACGGAATCGCTCCCAGCGCCGCCCCACGCCCCGCCGTAGACGGCACCCGGAAAGCTCATCGGTCCGCTTGCCGTCCAGCTGGCACCCCCATCGTCGCTAAAGGTCACGTTGAGGGTGATCGCGTCGGGCTGCTCGAGGTCACCGCCCAGGGCCACGCCCTCACCACCGGAATGAAACAGTACCGACATCAGTCCGGCCGCGGCGCCGCGCACGGTCGGCGAATCGACGAACGTCCACGTCGCGCCGAAGTCGTCGGTGGCGAGTACGCGAGCATTGCCGGCGGCGCCGGTCGCGATCCAGGCTCTGCCTTCGGGACCGGTCTCGACGCAGGTACCGCTGGCGGCGAAGCCGCCTTCGCCCTCCCCGGCGGGGGGGAGAGCGGTCGCCGGTATGCGAGACCAGGTGGAGCCGTCCATCGTGGTGAGCACGAAGAGCTCGCCCCCAACCGAATCGCCGTAGGCTATTCCCCGAGTGCGGTCCCAGAAGTCGAAACAGTCCAGAAAACCCTCGGGCTCGAGATTGATGAACTGCAGCTCCCAGGAGGTGCCGCCGTCGGTGGTTCGGTAGATCCTGGAGTCGTCGCCGTCGCCGGCGCTCAGCAGATAGGCGGTGTGCTCGTCGAAGGCGTGGACATCGCGGAACTGAAGGGTGGCGGAATCCGGGCTCCCGGCCCCGCGGCTGGCCTGCCAGGTTTCGCCTCCGTCTAGTGTCAGAGCGTACGTGCCTTCGAGGCCGCTCACCCAGACGACGCGGGAGTCAACCGCCGATATCGCCTGGAGCCGGGATTCGATGTCGCTGGCCTGGTGGCTGGCTTTGAAGATCGGCGGCTCGGGCGCGGACTCGATTCCCGGCTCGAGCTCGGCGGACGGTGAGCAGGCCAGTATCACGGTGACCGCGGGCAGGGTCCGGGCGAGCGCCCCGAGCGGGTGCCCGCCGCTCATCCGCCGATTCCGTAGCGCTCCTCGAGCACGCCGCGGTGATGGAGCTCGTGGCCGGCGATGATCCAGGCGATCGCGCCGGTCTGAAACTCCATCTCGGAGGCGGTGCCGCGATGTTGCCACTGCGCCTCCGAAAGACCGCGGAACAGGGTCACGGTGCTTGCTCGAATCGCGACCAGGTCGTTCGAGACCGCCGAGAAAGGCAGCTCATCGAAGCGCGAGGCCTTCATCCAGAGGTCCTGGTCCATTCCCGGGATCGCCTGGCGATCGCCCCGGGAGAAGGCGAGAGCCCGGTAGACGAAGACCCGTTCGGCGTCGGCGACGTGGCCGACGACTTGTTTCACGCTCCACTTGTCGGCTTGATAGCGGAAGCCGGCGAGCTCTTCGTCAACCGAGCTCAGCAGCGCGCGCGTCTCGACGATCTGCTTTTCGAGGTGCTCGACGACGTCTCCGTCGGGAACCCTGTCGATGTAGGTGAAGTAGTACTCGGCGGCTTCAGCGGTCGACGGACGTTGGCTTCTCATGAACCGAGCTTACCGCTTCGACGAATGCGGCGATCTCGACTCTCGCCCGCCGCTGCTAGTGAAACTCGCTCGGGTGGCGCCCGATGTCGACGATGCTGCAAGCGGGGTGGACCGGTAGGCCGAGGTCTTCTGCGGCCCTGAGCACCCGTTCGTCGGCAGAGCCCGGGTTGAACCACACTTCGCGAGCGCCGGTCGCGGCGATCTCGGGAAGTAGCTCGAGCGTGATCGGTGGTGGAAGGTAGACCGAGATCCGATCGAGTTGAGCCTTTAGATCGGACAAGCGCGGGACGGCTTCGAGGTCTTCGATGTCGCCACCGGACCTGTTGACCGGGTAGACTGTCCAGCCCTCCGCGAGGTAGGCGCGGACCGCTTTGTTGCCGAACTTGGATCGGTTGGCCGAGGCGCCGACAATGGCGATTGCTCTCGACATGGCTCTACTCCTTGGGGCGCGTTCGGACGATCTGCCTGGAATTGCCGACTCTTCGGGTCACGCCCAGCGAGTCCAGGTGCTCGAGAAGCGGGATCGCCCACTTTCGAGTGAGTTCGAAGCGGTCCTTGAATTCCGGCACGGTGAACGAATCGACCTCGAGGGCCCCGAGCTCCCGTCGCACTCGAGCGACCGCACTCGCGGCGATGATGAGGTCACCCGGTAGTTTCTCGAGCTCGCCGCGGCGGACGTGGAATTCCACCACGCCGTCCAGCACTTGGGGCTTGGCTCTTGTCGCCGCTCTGAGGTCCGCGGGCGCCGGCGGCGTCAGGCCCCCGGCCTCGAACATTCGAAGAACCGTTCTCGAAAGATCGGACTCCTCACTCGAAAGGTTGGCCTCTCGCCCGGGCACGCCGACCTTGTCCCCGGCGACGCTGAGAATCTTGCGCTTCGATAGCCAATCCAGGTAGATCTCTCCGATCGGGCGTGCCTGCCGCGGCAGGAGCCGATTCAACGCCTCGGCCTTGGGCATTGCGGCGGCCAGCCGGTTCTGGCGAAAGTAGTCGGCGAGCATTGCCCCCGCCTTTTCCTCGAGGCGTCGGAAGGCGGAGGGCGCGATCCACTGCTGTTTGGATCCTGCACCCGAAACCGAGAGGATCTTGTGCTCCGAGAGTAGGCGATCGAGGGGTGCCTGCAACCCGGAGTGGCCGAGTCCCGCGCGCTTGGCGAGTGCCTGGGTGGTGGCGCCGGTGAGTCCGGTCCGGGCGATCCAGTGAACAAGCCTGTCTTCGAGACTGCCTTCGAGCGAGGCCAGCGCGGTGGCTCTGTGCTTGGGGCTCGTACCGGTCCAGCCGGGGTCCAGAACCTCGCCGCCACCGAGGGTCAACGCCGGTGAAAGCCGGCGGCAGATCCAACGGTCGCCGGGCGCGGCGACCACCGGCTCAGCCAGACGAATCTCGACCACACCGCTTTGCCTCGGCTCGATCGGTCCCGAGAGCGGCCGCAGCCGACCGGGCCGATCGGCCGAGAGCAGGTGGAACCTCACCGGAGTCCAGCCTCGGAGCGGCTTGGGAGCACCCGCCAGGAGAATGAGGTGGGCCACCAGACGAGTGGTTTCGAGATATGTCTCCGGGGTGACCAGTTGAGTGCCTCGCTCGAGTTGCTCGAGCTCGACGCCGGCGAGGCGCAGGGCGGTGCGCTCCCCAGCGACCGCCTCGCTACGCTCGCCGCCGTGGACCTGGACGCTCCGCACTCGCGCCATATGCCTTCCAGGAGCTGTTTCCAGGGAATCTCCGGCCCGGATCCGGCCGGCCGCGAGCGTGCCGGTGATCACCACGCCCAATCCCTGAAGGACGAAGGCACGGTCGATCGGTAGGCGCGCCGGCTCATCGGCTCCGGGCGGTATCTCGCGGGTAGCGAACTCGCGCGCGAGTTCCAGGAGCGCCTGCTCGAGCTCTCGAATCCCGTCTCCGGTGACGCCCGAGACAGGCAGGATCTTCGACTCCTCGAATCGGCTTCCGGCCAGGAGCTCTTCGACCTCGAGCCGCGCGAGGTCGGCCAGCTCGTCGGAGACGAGGTCGGTCTTGGTCAGCGCGACAATTCCGACCGGGATCTCGAGCAGCGAGCAGATATCGAGATGCTCTCGGGTCTGGGGCTTGACTCCCTCGTCCGCCGCCACCACGAGCAGCATGATGCGGATGCCGCCGAGTCCGGCCAGGGCGTTGTCGACGAAGCGTTCGTGGCCGGGAACGTCGACGAAGCCGATCTGAAGGTCATCGCGCTCGAGATGGGCGAAGCCGAGGTCGATCGTGATCCCGCGCTGCTTCTCTTCGCGCCAGCGATCACAGTCGATGCCGGTGAGCGCTTGGAGGAGGGTGGTCTTGCCGTGGTCGATATGGCCCGCGGTGCCGACGATCACGCGCCGCATGCGACTACCTGTCTATCTGCCACGGGTCGGTACTCGGATCTCCGCCCGGCGTCTCAAGCGCCGAGCACCTCGCGGGCGATCTTGTTGATCGTTCCACCTTCGGCCCGGCCCGCGTACCTGGCCATCATCGCCTTCATGACGGTACCGATGGCCGCCGGTCCGGCGAGACCCTCGCTTTCGACCAGGGTCGCAATCGCCGAACGGAGCTCATCCTCGTCGACCTGAGGCGGCAGGTAGCCGGAGAGGATCTCGGCCTCGCGCTTTTCCTTCGCCGCGAGCTCCTCGCGGTCTCCCTTTCGGTATTGCTCGGCGGAGTCCTTGCGCTGCTTGATGGCCTTGCGCACCAGCTGGAGGAACCCGGGCTCATCGACCTCCTCGCCGGCTCGAATCTGTTCGTTCTTGATCGCGGTCAGCAGCAGGCGCAGGGTCGAGAGACGCTCTTTGTCTCCGGCCTTGAGGGCTTCCTTGATCTGGGTCTGAATCGTCTCTTGGGGAGTGGGCATGTCTCAATTCTATCGCCGCGCGTCGACGGCGGCTCGGCGGGCGATTCGCCAGGGGCCGGCTCGAGCTGGTGCCGATCTCGCCCTTGCTGGCGCTCGAGCCTTTCGGCTTATGCGATCCGGCGGGCTCTTGGAGGAGTCGTCTCGGGCGATTCGCGCGTCTCCTCGCTACCTTCGGTGAAGAGGAACCGCGGTGCCCAGTCCCCGCTGCGGTGCGGGCAAATCGCTGCTCCTCGCCTCGCCCTCCAGTCGCCACGCCGCAAGCGCATCGGAGGGCATCTCGGAGGCCACTTGTGATCTG
>JAAENP010000167.1 GCA_024224155.1 bacterium | reverse complement strand
CTGCCGCTGCTGAAGAAGGACCTGGGCGCCACGGTCGCGCCCCATGCCAACCCGGCGATGCCGATGAAGATGCCTTTCGGCAGCGAGAAGTTCCAGAACATCTCGTGGAAGATCCCCAATCTCATCTCGGGCAACGTCCCGGGCTACGAGAGCTTCGCCACCAAGATGATGAAGAAGAAGTTCGAGAGCAAGGGAGTCGCCAAGGTCGAAGAGTTGCGCGAGGCCTGCGTCGATCTCGAGGTCCAGCTCATCGCCTGCCAGATGACTATGGACGTCTTCGGCTTCTCCCGCGACGAGTTCATCGACGGCATCGACCTGGGCGGCGCCGCGACCTTTCTCGAGTTCGCCGCCGAATCCGACATCAGCTTGTTCATCTAGCCTCTGGGCGACATCACCATGGTAGACGAGGGCGATAAGCCATGATTGAAGAAGGTAGAGTCGTCATCTTCGTGACCTCGGGGCCCGAGACGCCCCAGCGGTGCGCGACACCGTTCTACATGGCCACCGTCGCGGCGGCGATGGACCACGAGGCCGAGATGATCTTTCAGATCGACGGCGTGCTGCTGCTCAAGGAAGGCGTGGCCGAGGGCATGACCGCCAAGGAAGGCGGCAAGACGATCATCGACTTCATCCGCGACGCCAAGGAAGCCGACGTCGAGATGCGGGTCTGCTCGGCGGCGCTGCAGCTCCACGACATGACCCCGGACGACCTGATCGAGGAGTGCGACGGGGTGGTCGGCGCGGCCTACATGACCGAGAAGGGCCTCGAGGCCGATATGGTCCTCTGTTACTGATCGGCCCGATGCCGGGCTCCAGCGGAACCTACGGAAGAGAAAAGAGGGGAAAGCATGGCCGAGATCAAGAACTGCCTCTTGCCCGACGATCTGCTCTACCACGTGGAGTACAACGTCTGGGTGCGCAACAACGGCGACGGCACCTGCGACGTGGGCATGACCGACATCGCCCAGTCGCTGGCCGGCGCGATCATCCACTGCCGGCCCAAGAAAGCCGGCAAGAAGGTCAAGCAGGGCAAGAGCCTGGCGACCGTCGAGAGCGGCAAGTGGGTCGGGCCGGTGAAGTCGCCTTTCGCCGGCGAGGTCGTCGCCGGCAACGATGCCGCCGTGGCTGACGCCACGATCCTCAACCGCAGTCCCTATAAGGACGGCTGGATCGTGCGTATCGCGCCCGAGGGCGGTGACGCGGCACTGTCCGGGCTGCTGACGGGAGAGGCTGCCGCCGAAGGCTTCGCGGCCTACATGGCCGAGAAAGAGCTCGCCGAGTGCGTCCACTGCGAGGGCTTCGATGGCTGAGGCCTCAGAACCGATCTACGCCGACGCCAGGTACCAGGACGTCCCCTACGAGGAGAAGCAGCAGCTCTTCGACGAGGTCAAGGGCGACATGCGGTGGGAGACCACCCTCTACGGCTGCTACGAGTGCGGCATCTGCGTCGCCGCCTGCCCGTCGGCGCGCTTCTACGACTTCAGCCCGCGGGTCTTCGCCCAGGTGATGGCGCGCGAGGACGTTCACACCTTCTACGAGCTGCTCAACGAGTCGGTGTGGGACTGCTCGCAGT
>JAAENP010000166.1 GCA_024224155.1 bacterium | reverse complement strand
AGGTGTGTGCTCTCGTGCCTAAGGTCAGACTGGTGTCGAGTCTCCGATCGACTCGGGATCCGTTGTGCCGCGCTCACGCTACATCCCGCTTTGTCTTACGACCCTGCTGGCCGTTGCGCCACAGCTTGCGGCCCAGGAGGAAGCCCTCCCCAACGTGGAGTTCAGCTTCCCGAACCCCTGTGCACGCAGCATGGGGTTCGGCGGAGCCTTTGTTGCCCTCGCCGACGACGCCACCGCCGCCTTCGCCAACCCGGCCGGGTTGGTGCAACTGGCCGAGCCGGAGGTCTCGATCGAAGGTCGCTACTGGGGCTACTCGACGCCTAACGTCGAAGGCGGCAGGATCTTCGGACCGCCGACCGGCCAGGGGCTAGACATGTCTCCGGGACTGCGGATCGGTGAGTCGTCCGAGGAGCTGAGCGGGCTCTCGTTCCTCTCCCTGGTCTACCCCGGCCGGAGCTGGTCGGTTGCCGTCTACCGGCACCAGTTGGCGAACTATGAGTTCTTCGGCCAGACGGAGGCACTCTTTGCCGGTCCGTGGGAGGGATTCCCGGGCAGCCGGGCACGATCCTGGGATCTGCGCAAGGGCTTCGACATGGAGATCGTGGGCTATGGGGTCTCCGCTGCCTATCGCTTGACCGACAGGCTCAGCCTCGGGCTCGGCCTGAGTTACTTCGAAGGCAGGGTGGCGTGGGTATCGGAGATCTTCGCGGCTTACGCCACCGAGAGTCCGACCGACTTCCAGTTCTACCATGCGCAGAGCCAGTTTGCCCCCGAGATGCTGGTGTTAACCACGTCGTCCCTCTGGGACGACGACAAGGGTTGGAGTGGCCTCGCGGGCGTATTGCTGCAGCTGTCGGAACGATGGAGCCTGGGTGCGGTGGCGCGGAAGGGACCCGAGCTGAATGGCGCATCGGATACCTTTGCGGGCCCCTTGAACGACGAATACGCGGCGGGCGAGCTGATCCAGTCCGGGGTCGGGACCATACGGCTCCCGAGCGTCATCGGCGTGGGGGCTGCGTTCCGCTCCCGCGACGACCGCCTCACGGTCGGTGTCGAGTGGGATCGGGTGTCCTACTCGGATATCCCGGAATCTACCGGCGCCTCGGCGGACTTCGTGCTCGACGACGGCGACGAGCTTCACATCGGCGCCGAGTACGCGTTTCTCGAGTCGAAGCCGATCGCGGCGCTCCGCCTCGGCGCGTGGCTGGATCCGGCCCACCGGGTCGGCTACCGCGGAGAGAACTACGTCGCCCAGGCGGTGCTCGACTCCGGCTCCGACGAGCTCCACCTGGCAGTGGGCATCGGCCTCGCCTTTAGGCGCTTCCAGCTCGACGTTGGCATCGACCTCTCGGATCTGGCCGACACCGCCTCGCTGTCCACGATCTACAGCTTCTAGCCCGGCTGGTCCCCGCAGCCGCCCCGACTACGAAGAGCGCGGCGGCGCCAGTCGTAGGAAACCCACGACCGCGGGCAGCGCCACCAGGTCGAACACCAGCGCCAACGCGATCACGGTGGCCGAAAGGACGCCGAAGTGGATCATCGAGTTGAAGCTGGCGAACACCAGAACCAGAAAACCGAGGCTCAGGGCAACGCTCGTATAGATGATCGGTCTGCCGACGGCGGTCAGTGCCCTCGCGATGGCGCGCCGCGTGTCAGGTGCTCGCTTCCTTTCGGACTCGAGCCGCACGAGCAGGTGGATCGAGTCGTCAACCACAAGCCCCAGGGCGATCACGGCAATCATGACCGTACCCACGTCGAGGGGAATCCCGAGCCAGGGCATCAGCGCGAGCGTGAAGAGGATCGGCAACAGGTTTGGAATCAACGCCACGAGCGCCAGCCGCGCGGACCGCAGCATCGCAAGCATCAGGAGACTGATGACCACGAACGCCAGCGACAGGCTCTTGATCTGGCTCGAGAGGAGATACCCCTCCATGCGGTGCATCAGGTGCACCATGCCGGTGGGCGTGACCGTCGCCGCTTCGCCGAAGAGCTCGGTCGCTCGCCGCTCGATCTCGAGCATCTTCCGCGACAGCTGTTGCGAGCGCGCCATCTGGACGCGCGCCACGATTCTCGCCGTAGCGTCACCGTCGGAGAGCAACGCGTCGATGTCCTCGCTCCCCTCGACCAGAAGAAGTTGCTGCGCTACCTCTTCGGACGAGGCGGGAATCGCAAAGAACCTCTCGTCGCCGCCGTAGAAAGCACGGTTGAGGGCCTTGACCATACCCACGACCGAATAGACGCCCGTCACTCCCTCGACAGCGCGGAGATACTCCTCGAAGGCCGCCATCCTTCGCAACAGCTCCGGCCGCCTGATCGCGTTCTCTTCGCCGGTCTCGACGAGGAACTCGAGCGACGAAGTACCTCCGACCCTAGCGTCGATCCACTCCGTCTCACCGCGCACCGGATCGTCGGGTTTCAGGTAGTCCAGCGAGTTGGTGCCGATGGTGAGCCGCGGCAGGGAGAGAAGCGCCGCAACGGTCAGAAGCGCCGAGACGGTTAGCACCGCCACCGCTCTCGACCGGCGCCAATCTCCCAATCCGCGGAGCAGGCCGGCCAGCCAACCTCCCGCGAACTGCGCTCGATGGCGCTCCGCCGGACAGGGACAGAGGGATAGCAGAACCGGCAGCAGAAGCACGGTGCCGATGAACGCGGCCACGACGCCGAAGGCGGCTACCAGGCCCAGCTCCCGGATCGGCACCAGGTCGGCGCTCAAGAGCGCCAGCAACCCGACCGCTGTCGTGACGCTGGTCATGAGGCAGGGCATCCAGACGTTCGTGAACGAGCGCTCGATGGCCTCGCGCTTGTCGTGCCGGCCGCTCGCCGTCTCGTGCAGGTAGTCGGCAATGAAGTGCATCGAATCCGCGATCGCCACGGCCATGAGCAGCGGCGTCAGGATCGTCGTGATGATATTGATGCGGTAGCCGAGCAGAGCGAGGAAGCCATAGGTCCAGCCGATCGTGACCCCGACGACCGTCACCGGCAACAGCACCATCTTGAGGCTGCGGAACATGGCGAACACGAGACCGATGATGATCAGCACCATGAGCGGCACGTAGGTCGCCTGATCCCGCTGGGTGTAGCGCAACAGCACATCGTCGATCACGGCCGTACCGCCAATGTGGAAACGTCTGCCGGTCTCCCGCTCCAGCTCCCCTACCAGCTCGCGGATCTGGGCAATGAGCTCGACCTTGTAGTCGAACGCGCCGATCAGATGGTCGATTTCGGCAACGACCGCGGCGCTCCTCAAGTCGTGAGAGACGACGGTGCCGGGGATGAAGGGGTCCGCCAGGGCGCGCTGCTTGACCGCGGCAAGCGCCGCGGGACTCGACGGTTTCTCCCCCACCGTGGGGTTGGCCAGGGGGTCGACCAGCGGGTCAAAATAGACGGTGTCCTCGTCTCCGAAGACGATCTTCGCCTCTGTCAGGCTCAGAACCCGCCGCACGTGGGGCAGCCCCTCGACCTCTTCGCTGATGCGCTGGATCAGCTCCAGTCCCGCTGGGGTGAAAGCACCGACATCAAACGCGATGGCGATGATCTCGTCGGTGCCGAAGCGATCGAGGAAGCGTCGGTACTCGGCGATGTCGTCTTCCCTGAAGTAGGTCTCGATCGAGTTGTCGAAACCGACCTCCGCCGCCTGCCAACCGAGCGCAACGGTTGCGACTGCCATCAACACGACCACAAGGACCCGGTGCCCGAGGATGAAGCGAACGAGCGCGAGCTTTGTCATCGGGTCCACTTGGTGAAGATCCGCAGCCGATCGTTGTCGCGCCAGGCACCGAAAAACGAGCCGGTCTTGCCTTCGACGAGGTCGATCTCCGCCCCCAGCCGAATTCCGTCGCTCGCCGGCCACGACCCGGACAACCGCACCAGGCTGTCGCCGTCCTCTGTGCCGAGGAACGCTTCGAAGCTCGCCTCCCACTCCGTGAGGAGCGAGCGCCCGAAGCTCACGAACACCGCGGGCAGGAAGCCCAGATCGAGCGAGACGGGGCCGGTGGCGGCGACCCCGGTCCCGGCCGTGCCGACTGGCGCGATCGAGCCGGAGGCACGCTCGCCGCCCGACTGGTCAGCATAGCCGGCGACCAGGCGCCAGGCTCTCCGCGTCCACTCGGTGTCGATCTCGTAGAGCAGGAAGTCGTCGTCGACATCCTCGGCGAACCGGAAGTGCCCTGCTT
>JAAENP010000165.1 GCA_024224155.1 bacterium | reverse complement strand
GCTGAGGAACCGGATGCGGCAATTCCGCACGTCCGGATCTGTGGGGGGCCGGGCGGTCCGCCGCCCGGCCTCCCCGGAGTCCCGAACCGGCGATGCCGGTCGCCAGAAACAAGGCCAGCCATTCTGCGGGCCCCCTCCGAGGCCGTGGCCCGAAGAAGCGCTCCGTTAGGGCCACGGGGAGATTCTTCGTCGCACGTCCGGGACCGTAGCTCCTCCGGGTAGGCCGGGCGGCGGACCGCCCGGCCCCCCACAGATCCGGACGTGCGGAATTGCCGCATCCGGTTCCTCAGCAAGACGGGTTCGCTGCGAGATGCCAGCCGCGGCAGTGCAGCACCGGGGCCGGGAGCGGAAAACGCACCAGGAATCGGTTGAAGCGTTTCCAGGTGATCGGCGCGCCCCGCGTGCGGCGCGACAGCCATTTGCGCCACACCCGCGTGAGTTCGTAACGAAGGACCTTGAGGGACCGTTGGTTCGAAGCGTACCCGTAGTAGTTGTCCCAGCCCCGCAGTGCCTTGCTCAGCCGCTCGTGTTGCCACACCACCGGGTGGTGCCGATACCTCCGGCACCACCGGTTCAGACGCTTCAGCGTCCGGCCCATGCGACTGCCGGCAGTCTTGCGCTTCACCACCCAGCGCCCCTTCTTGCCCAGGCCCCAGTGATGCGTGAAGCCGAGAAAGTCGAAGCTTCGAGGTCCGCCCGTTCGATCCCCTCCCGGTCGATCCGGTCGGAACTCGATCAGACGGGTCTTGTCCGGGTGGAGGCTCAGGCCGTGCTGGGAAAACCGCTTCGCCAGCAGGTCCTTCGCCTCGCGAGCGTCCGCCTCGTTCGAGAACACCAGCACCGCGTCGTCTACGTAACGGACCATGAATCCCCGGCCTCGCAGCCGGGGCTTCACGTCCTTCGCAAACCACACGTCCAGTACCTCGTGGAGGTAGACGTTCGCCATCAGCGGCGAAACCACCCCGCCTTGCGGCGTGCCGGTCGTGGGATGGCTCACACGTCCCTCCTCCCACACCCCGGCGGCCAGCCACTTGTCGATGGTGCGACGGATGACTCCATCCCGCACCCTCTGGTCCAGAATCGCCCGAAGGCGGGAATGTTCCAAGGTGTCGAAGTAGCTCTTGATGTCCAATTCCAGAACCCAGCCCCCACCCACCTCCATGAGGCCACGCCACAAGGCCCCGAGCGCATCGTGCGCCGAGCGCCCGGGCCGAGACCCGTACGAGCAGTCCACAAAGTCCTCCTCGTACACCGCCTCGAGCACCATCGTCACCGCTCGCTGAAGTACCTTGTCCTCGAAGCTCGGTATGCCGATGGGTCGCTTGGTCTTGCCGTCGCCCTTCGGAATGTACGTCCGACGCACCGGGGGCGCGTAGTACCGGCCGGACTTGAAACGCCCTTCGAGGTCCTCCAGGCGCTTCTCGAGATCCTTCCTGTACTCCGCTGCCGTCTCACCGTCCACCCCCGCCGCGCCGTCCTTCCTCGTGCGACGAAATGCCTCGCGTAGTAGATCCACGTCGATGTGGTGGGCCAGGGTCAGAAAGGACCGCTCCGGGTCCTCCTGGGCCAGCATCGCTATCCGCTGGAGTCGCGTTGAGACTCCCTCGGGGCTCGGCGTCCCCGTCATCTTTCCCTCCAGTGGGTCCGTCCCCCGGCGCCCCCCTTTCCTCCCCCGGGTCCCTCGGGATGGTTCCCCGGGTTCGCAGGTCGTATCAGGGCGCTAAGACTTCCCATGCATCGTCCCTCAGGGCTTCGGTTTGTCAGCCTTCCCCGTCGGTGCCGTGGTGCGCGTCGTTGTTCGCTCCCGTGGCGGCCACGCGCTGCTCGCCCCAGGCCAGGCCATTTCGTGCGCCGGCGGGCCTCACGCGCCGGCTCTCTCTCACGGAATGCATGGGATCTCCCAGGTTCCTGGGCAACCCTCGTGCGCTCGCCCCGCTCTCGGACCCCGGGGCGGCCTCGCGCGCCAGGCCTATACGGCGCGCAGGTACTGCCAGCGCCTCCCAAACGGCGGTGGCCCGTCCCAACTTGTCATTTCGAGGCTCAGTCACGCGGCTCTCGCACTCGCTGTCTACGCTTCGCGGCCTGGATCGCTCCAGGTCTCGCGCAAGACTCGCTTCCGGCTGGTGGCCAGCCTTTGCCGGG
>JAAENP010000164.1 GCA_024224155.1 bacterium | reverse complement strand
GGTCAACATCTGTACGTAGTCGGCGGCCTGGGCGCGGAGATGATGCGGACCTGGCCGACACGGAGCGACCGGCGTCCGGCGAGCTGACCGTGCAGTGCTTTGCCGGCGAGCGGCTCGTCGGCTAGCCGATCGAGGGCACGGTCGACCCGTTCGAACAGCCGTCGATTTGCCGAGCGAAGCCTCCCGAGGGCCTTGCGCGCCGTCGTCGAGAGCTCAACTCTGGCCGGGGGCATCGCGGAGCTCGCGGCGTGCCGCTTCGAGAGAGTGGCCGCCGCCGCGGGCGAATTCTTCTTCCGCCTCCGCAAGGCGCTTCACGCACTCGGAATCAGCCAGGATGTCGATGGTCTCGAGTAGGCCCTCGTAGTCGTCGGATGCCAGCAGGACGGCATCCGCACGGCCGTGCCGGGTCATGAGGAAGCGATCGAAGAACCGATTAGCGCGGTCGATGATCTCCGAGAGCCGCGGGCGCAATTCGGTGAGGGAGAGAGTTTCGGTGGCCATGTCCTATCCTCCAGAGGAAATGTACATGATCGCGTACCGAAGGGCAAGATGAGCAGTGGTGTCGTTG
>JAAENP010000163.1 GCA_024224155.1 bacterium | reverse complement strand
GCCTGCCACCAGCACTTCCTGGCGGATGTTGGCAAGGACCTACTCGAGACCTCCCATGCCCAACTGCGCGGCCTGTTCCGCTCGACCAAGGTGCGCCCGAAGCTTCGGACCCTGGTCCGGGACCTCGGGCGCAAGCTCGGCCCGTCCATCGAGGAGGCCCGCAAATCGGTCCGCCAGTGGCAGTCGATGGCCGAGTGCGGGCACGGTATCAAGTCGGGAAACCAGGGTCTGGCCATCGTGCGCGCCGTCGCGCAGTGGACCCTGGACTACAAAGCTCAGGCCAGCGGCCTCGACTACCCTTTCGACCGGCCCTATCTGGATCTGTACGAGCGGTGCTCAACCGCCCTGCGAGCGACCGATGCTTTTTTACGAACCCCGCCTGAGGACAAGAAGGTGAAAAACGCCCTCGAACGACTCCATCGGTATCTTGCGCCGGTGGATTGCGAGGTGCCTTTTCGCCAGACCACCGAGCGGTTGCGCCGCCGTGCGGCCTTGTTCGACGAGCTGCGAGGGGTGCTGCGCTTGGCGGCGATACCCCAAAAGGACGAGACGGAGCAGGACCTTAATCGGATGCGAGAGAGGCTTGATGAACTGGTCACCTCGCTCAAGAAACGCCGACCCGAACGCGGACCTGCCCGGGATATTCGCGAGGCCATTGACGTCATCTTAACGCACATCGACGTCCATGGCGCCAACCTCT
>JAAENP010000162.1 GCA_024224155.1 bacterium | reverse complement strand
GCGGTTCCAAATCTTCGACGCCAGGGTGTTGGCTACCGCCGCTACCTGCTCCAGCGTGATCCGCGGGTTTTTCCCCCCGAAGCCGCCGCGTCTGGGCGGCCAGGAAGTACATCACCAGGCGCGAGCAGAGCCAGTGCCGGGTCAGGCTCTTGTAGGTGCGAACCTCGAACGCGCCGAAGCCCGCCTCCTGCTTGGCTCGCTCGAACCATTTCTCCACGTGCCAGCGGGCGAATGCCGCAGTCATCATCTCCTGCATGCTGACGCCGGCCGAGGCGTTGCTGACGAAATACTTCACCTCGCCGCTGGCTGGATTGCGGGCCACGATCAGCCAGTAGAGCCGATCGGTGGGCGCCGACACACCGTCGGTCGTCCGGGACGCGTCGACCAGATGCACCCGGGCGGCCTTCACTTCCCAAATCGCCGGGCCGCGGGTCGTATCCTTGATCTTCATCCGCCGCCACGGCTGCTGGGTAAACACCGGACTGTACCGGCACACGTTGTCCACCCGCTTGGAGGCATGGGCGCTTTGACCCGAGCAATAGTGCGGGCGCCTCGGCCAGCACAAGAAGTTGGAGCGGACCTCGCCAATGCCCCGCTGGCCCAGCCGATCCAGCTCGAACCAGAACTCGGGGATACTGCCGTACTCCTCGTCGAAGGTCAGCCACGAAAAACGGACCCCGTTGCCGACGGCCGCCTGGACCTGGTCAACGGCAATTCGCCATTTGGGGCGGTAGACCACGTCGTCGGGGATCTTGGCCTCGCGGCAACGGGCCCGGTCCCCATCCCAACTCTTCGGGAGGTACAGATCACTGGCCAAAAGGCAACTGAACGGATTCATGGGCTGGTTATCTGTATACAACAGATGTTGGCCCACCACACAGTTCTCCACTTTGCCCACTTCTCCGCACCACTGCCGTTGCACGCCGGGGGTCTTGTCGCCCTGCTTGGCATGCCCCGACGCGTCGATCACGCCGATGCCCCCCGCGCAGCCGTGTTCATCCTGCACGATCTGCTGGAGCTTGTCGCTGACGCGTTGTTCGTCCCAGACGAAGAAGGCCAGGAACTCCTGCAGTGTCCGAACCGCCACGCCGGCCGCCAGGGCGATCGGCTCGATGCTCTTGCGCTTCAAGTCCGCCATCAAGCCGAGCAGGTACCGTTCCCAGTGCCCGAACGTCGCTTCCCGATTGAAGAAGGGCCGGAACCGCTTCAAAAGCGCAGCCAGCGCCGGCTGCAGGGATCGAATCTGATCCGCTGTCATCGTCGAGCCTCCTGTTTCTCTTGTCAGGAAACTC
>JAAENP010000161.1 GCA_024224155.1 bacterium | reverse complement strand
TCGGCGTCGGTGGCGGGGGGCGCGGTGCGTGAGCCTGCCGTTTGCCGGCTTGTCCCAGGCGACCGTCGGAGCTCCCTGCAGACGAGGGTTCTCCGCCAGCTCCCAGGTGTAGATGCCGTCGGGCAGCATGTAGCCCTCGGCGTCGACCGGCGTGAATGAAGGCATCTGGCCGGACCGGAAGCGCTCGGTCTTGCGGTAGCCAGGCCCGGCGACAGTCAGCGTCATCCCTTCGCTCGAGATCGAGCGAAAGGCCAGGAGACCGCCTCGTGGCTCCATCGACGCGATCTCGTCGGCTGCGGCCGAATATGCGCCGGCCACGGCAAGGACGGCTACGAGCCCTACAACCAGCGTGTTCCCTAGACTTCTCTTCACGTCCTCAGCCCTCCAACTCTTGTTATTGAACAGATTCGCGGGAGTATAACACTCAGTCTTACATATACGGAAATAGCTATGAGGCGACGGCCGTCTAGATTCGGTACTGGGGTAATAGACGGTTCGGCCTGCGCAAATGTCTCATCTGACAAGTTCGCAATGCGAAGCTGCGACAGGTCGGTCGCACAATAGGAAAAGGGGGCGGCCGCGAGGGCCGCCCCCTTGGTATCGCCTGGCCTTCTTACAAGGACCGGGTCAGCCGACGCTGGCTCAGGTGCAATTACCGGTCACGCAGCTCATAGCACCGTTCAAGAATGTGCACTTGGTCGCCCCTGCGTCATCAGAGTCCCGGAACTCGATGCAGGACCCCGAACCGCCATTGTCGGTCACCTTGAGCTCGGCATTGCCGGTCCCTTGCTTGGTGATCACGAACGACGAGTCAGAGTTCTGGTTCTGGAACCTCCAGAAGACTCCGGCCGTCGAGTCGGTCAGATTGATGAACGTATCGCCGGCGTTCTGGACGTCCAAGGTGGCTGCCGGGCTGGCCGTGCCGAAACCGATATCTCCGTCGGCAGCGATATCGATCGCACTGGTCGGCGCGCCCGGACGCAACCGGATCGGCAGGGTCGAGCCGTTGGTGACGTCACGAATGAAGAAGTTGGCCTCGTTACCGGCCACGTCCCAGGTCTGCGCGGTAAAGCCGGACGAACCGTCCTGCTCAAGGCGGAGAGTCGGTGTGTTGCCGCTCTTGACATGAAGGTCGACTACCGGGCTGTTCGTGCCCAGACCGAGCCGACCGCCGTCATCGACGTAGAGCGAGTGGCTCGGAGCATTCCCCTCGATAGTAAACGGCGTCCGCCCACCGTCGATGTCGTCGATCGAGAACTTGTTGGCGCCGCCATTGGCAGAGTCGTTCGCCGTGATCTGCCAATCCCTGGTCGGGAAGCTGGCCGAGGTCGACGTGTCCACGAACCTGATCCGGAGGTTGTTCTCCTTCAAGCGAATCGTGTCGAAGCCGAACGATTCGCCGTTGACGCAGTCTTGGCCGACGCAGGCCGATCCGTCGACGATCAGGTCGTCGAGGATCTGCTGGTCCGCCGAAACCGGCGCGGTCACAATGAGGGCGAGCCCGAGCAGGGCCGCCGAGGTCCAAAGCGCTGTCTTCATCAATCTCATAACTATTTCTCCTCTCGGGTTCCCTGTTCTAGTTTCCATCTCGGTCGTTGTGCTCGGCGGCACGAGCAGCGGCGCTCGGTGGTGCCGCTATGCTCGACGCGCCCAGAGTTCGCGGCGACTCGGCCTCGACAAGATTCGGATCGACCATGACGCCGCCTTTGATCGTGAACACGCCGAACTGGCGCTGCCCCTTCGGTGCCGCCGCCATTTCCATCATGCGCCCGTCGGCCGAGACTTTACCGCTTCTGAAAGCGGCCGGGTTCAGATCCTGCGGCCGGGGCGAGACAACGAGCTCCCACTTGTAGGTACCGTCGGGAAGCTGAAAGCCTTCCTGGTCCACCGGCGCGAACGACGCCGTCTCGCCGGAGCGAAAGCTCTGCTTCGAAACGTGGCCTCGGCCGGCGACGGTCAGGGTCATCTCCTCGAAGCTGATCTTGGGAGCGAACGAAATGCTCCCGCCGTGAATGGCCATGGTTGCGACCTGCTGGTCTCCTCCGATCAGCTGAGCCTGCGCAGACTGGGCCGGCAGCGCCGCCAGGACCAAGAGGGCCACCAGCGGAATCAACCACAAGGTTTTGAGATTCCGGTTTCTGTTCATCTTGCTGGTCTCCTTTGGGTTCGTTCCTCGGCAAAGGCGCCGCCGTTGGGCCCGCCGCGGTGATTATGCATCATTCTCATTCTCTCTGTATTACCTCTTGTCAATACGTCCCCCCTTAGTCCTTCGTCTCGCGGAAGGTGGCGGTACAGAACGTTTCGCTGCGCGCCTGGACCACAGTCACCGGATCGGTGCCCTGGCAGTCGCCGCCCCACTCCACGAACTCGGAACCGCTTCCGGTCGGACGCGCGAAGAGAACGACAGTCGAGCCGTCAACGAAGTTGGCGCTGCAGTCGCTATCGGTGCTACAGACCAGACCGAGGTACCTCTTGCCGTCGACGTAGGGCCGGTTGCTGCTGACATCACCGGAGCCGCTGACCGACACGGTGAAGGCAGCCCCCTTGGGAAGACCGCCGATCGGCGCCGGGGCGCTAAATGGCGTGCCGCCTCCATTGCGACCGTCCTCGCAGGCGGCCGCGTTGTCTTCGCAGGTGCCGACCGGGATGAAGACCACCACGTTGATCGCCACCGAGGCCGTCGCGACGCTCAATCCGTCGGAGACCTCGAAGTTGAAGCCGTCGCTGACGGTGGCCTGGCTGGGCGTATAGGTCACCTGGCTGATGGCGGTTGCGGAGAGGGTCGTCGGCACCGTGGTGATGGGCTCGTCGACGATGACGTTGCCTGGCTGTGTGAGGACCTTCTGGGTCAGGGTGCCGCCCGTAGGCAACGAGGTGATGGTGAACGCTGGGTTCGATTGATAGAGCAGCGCCTGCGAGGCCGTGTTGTCGGTCTCGACGATCTCGGCGATCGTGAACTGGTCGTCCACCACCGCACCGAGGAAGACATTGCCGGTGGGCGCGAGCTCCGGAATGCCGTTGACGCCGACCAGCTGAATCTGGGCCGATTGCCCGGGCGCCAGCGCCGGCAGACTCTCTCGCCCGCCGATCAAGAGATCGTCGGTCGTCGTGACCGCTGAATCGCCCGAGATGTAAAGCCCGACGAAGCCACCGGAGCTTGCAACGTTACCGGTATTGGCAACCACGACCCGAATGCTGTCGCCGAAGGCGTACCAGCCGCTCGAGGAATCGAAGAAGTTGCTCTGTGCGATCGATGCGGGTGCGCTGAACTCGACGATGGTCAAGTTGGGCGCCGGCGAAGCCTCGCACTGGGCGCTGCCTTCGGCGTCCACGCGGATGTAGCCGCGACCGCCGCTGAAGGAGGCGCCGATAGCTTCGACTTCGATCGAGTAGGAGCCGGCAGCGAGCGCGAAGGTGCCGCTCGAGAACGCCGGATCGGCAAAAGCCAAGTCTGGACCCAACGCTGTGCCGGGGTCGATACGGGCAACCGCAGTCGTCTCCCCGATCACGTTGCTGGAATCGTAGATCCGAAACTGGTCGCCGTTGTCGAAGTCGTCGGTAACGCTGACACAGCCTGGACCGGTGAGCGTGATCTCGTACTGGGCGTCACCGGAGGGATCATCGGTGGCGAACACCGGGATCGTCCCGTTCCAGGTGAAGTCTCTCCAGCCGGCTCCGACTCCCAGGGCAAAGGTCGGTGTGGACGAGTCGGTGAGAACTGAGCTCGATCCGCCTCTGTCGCTGACGCCGTTCCCGGAGCCACTACCTGCCGCGCTCGGCGCTTTCGTGCCGAATGCCGCCGGCGCACCCGCAAACGCGGTTGCTCCTCGGCAGTCGAAGATCTCAGGATCGCAGCCACCCGGTGGATCGATACTCAAGTCGACCGTCACGGGTGTCTCTTCTTCGGCCGTCACGAACTGGTTGAACGCCTCGACCGGTTCCGGCGGCGTAAATGCCTGCACGTTGATCTCGACGACACCGGTGTCGGTCTCTTCGGGTTGGTCGATCGAGCCGCTGCCATCGACATCCCCGGTCACGATGAAGCTGAAGTCATCCTTGCCGACGAAATCAGCATTCGGAGCCAGATAATCGACGGTCGCCGATCTCTGCGGGACCTCCGAACCCTGGACCAGATTGCTGAGCGTGCCACCCTGACTTGTGGTGTTGCTGCTGAGTGAGAATGTCAGGGGCACGTCGTTGCCCTCACCGTCGCACGGCTCAGCCGGATTGATGGCTCCGGTCGGATCGCACGGAGCCGCAGCGCTCAGCACGATCGTGATCTTGGTCTGACCCTGCAGGGCTTCCACAGCGCAATCGTCGGGGTCCTGCGGGTTGCAGAGCAGGTCGTTGGCGATTACCTCACCGAGCGGTGGCGGCGGCTCGCTCTCGGCGCCGGGGTTGATCAAAACCTCAGCGGTATCGGTGCCACCGTTGCCATCGTCGACCTGGAAGACGAAGCTGTCTTCGACGTCGCCCGCTCCGGTCGGATTGTAGGTCGCGACAACCTCGGCCAGCGGATCCGCGGGGTCGCTGGCCGGCACAATGCTGTCGATAGTGCCCGCACTCGGACCGGAGATGATCGTGAACGTCAAGGTGTCTTCGTTGGGATCGGTACCGGAAAGCGTGATCTGAATGTCGACGTCGCCGCTGGTGACCGCCGTGATGCCCACGGTTGCCACCGGCGGATCGCCGAGGTCGTTGACCGTCACCACGACCTCGCCGTCGTCGCACAGCGGTTCGAGATCGCAGACCTGATAGCCGAAGCGGTCTTCGCCAGAGAAGTTCTGGGTCGGCGTGTAGGTGACGGTCGTGCCGTCGGTCGACACGCTACCGCTCGCGGTCGCCGCTTGGCTGACACTCACGGTCAGCTCGGCCGGATTGGCGTTGTCGGTGTCGGTGTCGTTAGCGAGCACCGAGACCACCACCGAGTTGTTCTCGTCGACCGAAGCTGCGTCGTCGGCCGCCACCGGTGCGTCGTTGACGCAGGTGACCGTCACGCGCACCGTGGCAGTCGAGCCGCCCG
>JAAENP010000160.1 GCA_024224155.1 bacterium | reverse complement strand
CGATCATCTGAGGCGGGAGTTCCCCGAGGCCGGGCTGTTTTCGCCCGCTCAGAGCGTTTCGTTATCCGACTGTGCATGCGAACCCGATTCCGGTGGCGATTGCGGTTGCGGGCGTTGAGAGCAGCGTAGCCGTGCGTGGGCGGTATCGCGGCGAGCAACCGTTCGCCGGCCTTGGGCAGAAGTCGGTGCGACGTCAGCGCCACCAGGCTCCGGCGTGGATTCGAGCTTGGGCGGGAGGGGAAAGGCGGCTCGGCATGCGCCCATGCCCTTGGGATCCCGCTTTGCCCGGCAAAATAAAGAGCTGCCTATAGCTTTTCAGAAACTGTTTTTGGGCCGGTCCCGCCAACGGACCTGCCGTAGGGTGGGCAACTTGTCGCTGCGTTGGGCTTGCGGCCTCCTCGTAGCGCGCGCGACAAGTTGCCCACGCGGGCCGAGGATTCGCGACCTTGTGTTCCCTGGGCAGGGACGAAGCCAAGATCTTTTTCTGAAAGCCTATAGGCCTCGGAAAACAAACTAAGAGTCGGTGGATTGTACGGCTGAGGCCAACAGCCAACAACTAGAGGCCAATAGCTTTGCGATGGTCTCGCGACGTGCCGATGGAGGCTGTACTGCCCGAAATGGTAAAACGAAGATCAAGGCCTTATGATGAGCCAGTGCAGATTGTGCTATCAACAGGAGGCTTACATGAAGCTCGAATGGCCTTGGTCTTCGTTCTATCAGGGTCCCCTCAGGGTTTCTAGGCATCAAATTCCTGTTTCGGTCGCGCTGTTTCTCAAATGAAGGTTGAGACACCCTCATGCCGCTGCCAGAACCGGCTGGGGGGATGGCCTCGGGCGCTTGCGCGCGGGGCGTGGCGGAAGTGGGACGTGGTCCACTAACCATTCGAAGATGTCATCCGGCTTCGCTCCGAAGAACCGTTCCGCCGGAGTCTTCCCGTCCGGTCCCACGGCGGCGTGGTTGTGCACGACGGTCAGCGCCTCGAGCCGGCGCGGGCGCAGCGTGTGCAGGCGATGGTGCCACAGCGCCAGGTGTCCGTTTCGTCCCTCCACGCAGGAGCTGGACCGCTGGAAAAGACCGACGCAGTCGCCTGCGGCCTGCTCGATCTGCCGCAACCGCTCGGCGGGCAGGCCGGCCAGGGGGCCGTCGGCGGACCGCAGCGGCCCGAGCAGGCCCTCGGCGACGGCGCGGATCGCCACCCGGTCCTCGGTCGTGCGTGCCTTGCGCGCGGCCTGGCGCAGGTACAGCCCGGGGATCAGCCGCTCGCGCACGGCCGACTCCTGCCCGGGCGTCAAGGCCAGGTCCTTCACGGTCGTCGCCACCCAGAGGAAGAAGAAGGTCAGCGTGGCGAGCAGCTGTGGCACCACGCGGCGCGCCTTGGCGACCCTGGCCAGCGCGCGCTCGCCCAGGCCGACGTCCCGCGCCACGGACCCGAGGTCGTCGAACCGCTTGTCCAGCAGCCCGGCCACCGTCGGCGCGGGCTGCTCGCGACCGGTGGCGAGATCGAAAGGGTGTCAGTCGTCGCCGATTCCCGCGAGCGCGTCGCGGACCTCCTGGCGCTGGCCCTGCGCGCGCTTGAGCTCCCGTGCCGCGACCGCCTGCTGCTGCTCCGCGTCCTGGAGGCGCCTGGCGAAGTCCGGGGGGCGCCCCGGCCCGCGCGCCGCGGCCTGCCAGTCGCGCTGCGCCTTCGCGCAGGCCTCGCGCGCCTCGGTCGCCCGCTCGTTCGCCTTCTGGCACTGGCCCTCGAGGCGCCCCAGCGTGCTCCAGAACGCGCGCCCGGCCTCCTGCTGGACGTGGAACAGGTCCGGGGAATGGTGGGCGCCCAGATGCCGGCGCACGCAGGCCACCACTCCCGACCCCTCGTCGCTGGCCGCCAGCACCACGGTCACCGGCAGGTCCGCCAGCGCCGGCTTCAGGGCCAGGTTCCAGCTGTCGGCGTCGCGCTTCTCCGAATACCGCTCCAGCAGGATGAGCTCGCTGACCGGCTCGATGCCCACCAGGCAGACCCCGGGGTGGAAGGTCCCGTCCAGGCACACGCTGATCGGTCGCGGCCTCGACCGCGGACCCAGCCGCTCGCGCTCGGTCTTGCCACAGCTCACGATCTCCTTCTCCACGCGCGCCGCGACCGACCGCTGCGCGCCGTGCGAAGGGGCGATGAAGGCGTCCAGGCCCGACCGCCCGAGGAACTCCCCGACCCCGCGCGCCCCGCTGCCGCCTCGGAACTCCACCGTCCAGTGCACGGCCAGGAAAACCCGGTGCAGCCACATCGCACCGACCGGGCTCTCGAAGAACTCCACAGCGTCCGGCTCCGCCGCCAGGGCCT
>JAAENP010000159.1 GCA_024224155.1 bacterium | reverse complement strand
GCGCCGCGACGCGGCGCATCGCCGCCGCCGCCGGCGGGCGGCGGCCGCTCTCGTCGTAGGCGTAACCAGGGCGTAAGTTGGAAGGGTAACGAGACCGACTTCGACCGGGCGATCGAGCCCCGGATCGTCCGCCTCGATTCCGCCGCCGCCGACCTCTGCTCCGAGCACCTGAAGCGCAGGCGCCGGCCGCGTTCGCGCCCACGGGTCAGAGACCTGGACTTCGAGTACAACCAGATCACGGTGCGCGAGTTTACGAGACCATCTTCGCCAACAGAGCGGCCCGGTCGTGGGCGCTCTCGACCAGACACCGAGCGGGGACGAAGTCTTGGCGCTTGCGTCAAGTCTTCGTCGTCGCGAACGTCCTTGTGGGTCGCGAGTGCAACGAGCGGCCCGCTAGAACCGAGGATCGAGGTCGGTGCCGGGGCCTACGGCCTCCGGATGCAGTAGCCCGTCACCTACCCGCCGTGTAATACCTCCCAGCGCTCAGGCTGGCAGTAACTATTCGTCGAACCCGTTCTCGGTGTTTCCCGCCTCATTCCCACACGGAGCAGGGGAACGCTCTCGCCCGGCGTTCATTACCGGCTGCTGAAGCCGCGGGGCGCCCTTCGTCTCCAGGGGCCCCTCCTGGGTCCGCAGGACTCGGATCCTCCCGGTCGCCTGCCTCGGTCGGCGAGTATCGAGTTTTTCTCCTAAGAAAGCTCATTTAGGGCTGGACACAGAATTTCGGCTCTGGTACAAAGGGGGCATGGACCCTGGTTCGATTCCAATCCCTGCCTTTCTCGACAGCGCGTTGCCCACATGCCTGGCCCATCACCGCTGGACGGCAGCAAAACGCTCCAGGCCTTGTGCCGACTGCCCTCTGGCAGCCGAGAACGTCGAGCTTCGTCAGCAAGCGCGCTACTGGGAGAGTGTGTTCAAGCGGGCGCGGGAAAGAGAGAAGCAGCTTCAAGAGGAAAGCGAGCAGCAGAAGGCACGGATCAAGGAGCTCGAACGGCAGCTCTTCGGTCGCAAGTCGGAGAAGGGTCACTCGCGCCCTCGGGGCGCGTCCGGTTCGGGCAAGGCGCAGGGCAAACGGGGCCAGAGACCGGGCCAACCCGGTCCCGGCCGTCGCGATACTTCGCAGCTGCCGGCCAAAGAGGAGATTAGTGAGCTCTGTGAGCAGGAATGCCAATGTCCGCTGTGCGGTCTGCCGTATGAAGAGGACGAGTCTCTTGGCACAGAGGACTCCGAGGTGATTGAGATCGAGGTCAAGGCCCACAAACGCCGGATTCGTCGCAAGCGTTACCGGCCGACGTGTCAGTGTCCCCTGCCGCAGATCATCACGGCTCCAGGGCCGCCCAAGCTGATTCCCAAGGGCCTTTACGGGATTTCGTTGTGGGTGCAGATCTTGCTCGACAAGTATTGCTTCCTGCGTCCGACCAACCGTTTGTTGGAGGATCTGCGCACGTACGGGGTCGACCTGTCGCCGGGCACTCTCACCGGAGGGCTCAAGAAGCTATTTCCTGTTTTCGAGCCGATCATGGACGAGATCATCGTCAAGAATCTCGAAGAGAGGCAATGGAATGCCGACGAGACCTGCTGGCGGATGTTTGTGTCGGTTCTAGAGCTGACGCGCCGACTTGAAAATGGCGAGCTGCCGCCCGGTTGTGAGGTTTCCGATCTCAAGCCCGACGGCAAGTGGAAACTGTGGGTCTTCCAATCTCGTTCGGCAGCGGTCTTCCGGCTCGATCCAACGCGCAAAGCACGGGTCCCCGAAGGGTACTTCCACAACGTCGAAAGCGGGATTC
>JAAENP010000158.1 GCA_024224155.1 bacterium | reverse complement strand
CTCAGGTTGATGTCGTCGATGAACGGCAGCCGCACCTGCACCCGGCCCAGGGCGAGCGGATCGACCGGATTTATTACCTGACCGACCACCAGGCCGTAAAACTTGCGCTGCATGTCCTCGGCGCTTTCGGCGAGTTGCTCGAGCATTTCTTCCATTACGGGATGATCTCCTTGAAGACGTCGAAGCTGGTGCTGTAGCCGCCGCTGTCGATCGAGTGGGTGGCGCTCGCGACCCGATAGTCGCCGCTGAAGTCGGGTCCCAGCCCTTCCAGGCGAACCACGGCGCCGGCCCGGATGCGTGGGTCGCCGATCGAAGACGCGCTGCCGGTCAGGCGGGCGTTGAGCTTCTTGCGCAGGTCGTGAATGATGCGCAGGGCACTGCTGGCGACGTCAGCCGGACTCGAGATGGTCCGGTCGACGATGGTCAAGGTCGGGCCGCTGACGCCCGGCGCCACCGACGCGACGCCCGGCTCCACCGAAACGCCGAGGCTCTCGCGGTCGAAGTCCCAGAAGACCGTCACGAGAAAGCTCAAGGGGAGCTCGCGCAGCGTAAAGCGGTAGCCGACACCGGCGACCTGACCGACGTTGCTCACCCGCGGTGAGAAGTCAAGCAGCGACTCGCCCCATCGGAGCGTCAACCGAGGCTCGTACTCCTTGAGGAAACGGGACAGGTAGAGCACGTCGCCCTCGACCCAGAAGTCGGCGTCGTACTTGGCTGCGATGAACTGCAGAAGCTGAAGGTCGGTTTGACCCTGCCCGGGCGCCGCCTGGACCTCGCCGCTGCCGGTGAAGATCACGTTGAGGGCGGTGAGAGCGGTCGAAGCCGCGACGATGGTGGGGTCGATCAGCGGCACCAACAGGTTCTTGGCGCCGACGATGGTCGCCACCAGGAAGTCGGGGAGGAATCCGAAGCCGCCGGCTCCGGTGCCCTGCGAGAAGCGATGCAGCTTGTCGTGCGCGATCATTCTCATGCTGGGCATGCCGCCGTTGGGAAAACTCGCCTCGACCCCGGTGATCTCGCCGTCGAACATGGGCTCGAGCTGGTCGGGGGCGTAGCCGACCTCCAGGCTCAGGCGATTGTCGAGATCGAAGGTGCCATCGGGTGCCGCATCCAGGGCGCGCACGGGACCGATCGAGATGCCGGTGGGGAAAGGCTGAAAGCCGAGTCCGCGAATGTGGTTCTGCAACCAGCGCAGATCGGGGTTGGCGATCTCGACCTCGACGCGATCAGCGGCGTTTCTGCCGTCCTGGTAGCTGACGCCGGTCACCACCGAGCGCACGGAGGCGGGCATCGCGGTGCCGTTGATCTGGATCGCGAAGTCCGGTGCGTAGGTGGGATAGGCGGAGCTCAAGCCAGAACCTCCCCGGTCTCGGGGTTCAGATAGGGAAGCGACGGAATGCGAAGCGACATCCCGGTAAGGTCGGCCTGCGGATCGTCGATATCGTTCTCGATCGCGATCGCGCGCCACACTCGTGGGTTGTCGAGAAAGCGCGCCGCCAGGCTCGCCAGATCGTCACCCTCCGCCGCGACGTAGACCTTGCTGAAGTTGGTGGTCTGCCGATTGACCTCGCGGCTCTCGCGGCGCGGGTCGACGAACTCGTTGAAGGTGACGTTGATGCGTGCCCGGACCGGTCGGCCGTCATCCAGGAACTTGACGAACTGCTGCCCCGCGCTGGCGAGGACGCAGCGGAAGTAGAGCGACCCCCAGGACACTTCGAGCACCGGCGGGGCGTGCAGCTCCGAATCGATGTCCAGTAACCCGACGACCTTGCCGGTCTCTTCGCGCACATCGATCCGCTCGGCGGTCGTGTCGAAGAACAGCTCCATGTCGAGGGTGCGCATGTTGCCGTTGACGAACTGGAGCACCGGCGCGCTCAACCCGGGGACCGTTTGCGACGCGAAGTTGTTGTCGTGGTTGATGCTGTATTCCTCGGGATTGAACAGCACCGGAATCTCCTCGCCGGTGTGCTCGATCCGGATGATCGCTTTGGCCAGGCCCATCTCGTCAGGTCCTTCCCGTCCGCTCGCGCCAGGCCAGGTAACGGCGGTCGATCCGCCGGACCACCTGATCGGTCAGGCTGTGGATGTCGATCTGCGGTGGCGGGGGGGCGCCGTGCGAGGCCCTGGCGGTCGCGGCGGGCCGCGACGATCTCGGTGCTCCGATGTTGGAGACAGGCTCGAGATCCCGGTGCGACGGCCGGCGCGCCGGGGACTCCGACGGCCCATGAGACCTCGCGATGACTCGTGTGGTTCTGACCAGGGCGCGCTCTTCGACTCGCGTCGTGCGGCGGACGAAGCGGCGCAGGGACAGAGAATCGATCCTGCGCTCGAGGCGTTCGAAGCGCTGTTGGAAGGCCCGCCGAGGTTGCCAATCGCTGGCGGCAGCATGGGCGCGCCCGGCCGAACGAAACGAGCTCTCGGCGAGTCGATTCGGAGCTTCAAGCATGGCCCGTGGCGATCCGAGCGTAGCTCCGATCAGGTGCCGCCCGAGTCGCCGCGCCCGATCCGGAGGCGGCGCAGTCATCGGGAGGCCCGAGCGTGCAGACCTGCCGGTCGAAACCTTCGGTCGTATCGACCCGCGCGGGTTTGCCGTAGGTCTCGCCACGCGGTCAAGCCTCGGCTGAATTCGCGGAGCCGCTCGACGGGTCACCGAGTGCAGGCGCTCGACGATTCGCTCCCCGAATCGCGCTAGCGCAGGGCGCAAGAAGAGGCGGTGGGGAAGCGACCACCGCGGAGTCATGCGCCGGAAGCGCGCGACGATGGACCGCGCCCAGGCGGCGAAGTCACGACCGATCGGCCGCGGCAATCTCCCGATGACGCCTGACCATCGAAGACGGGCTGACTGTTTGCAGGTTCTCATTGCGCGTTCATTTGTCCGTTGATTGCCGAAATCTCCTTTACCCAGCGCTGCCGATCGGGATGCTCCAAGTTCATGACGTCGTCGAGCGACCAGTGGAAGTGATAAGCGATGAAGGCTACCTCCTCGTTGAGCGCGTCGAGGGGGTAGCCTAGGACCCCCCCAGGCCGTTCATTTGCACCTCGAATCCGTGGTCGCACTTCGGACAGACCGCCGGCATGGCCGCCGTTCCGTTGCGGTTGACCTGGTTGTAGAGCTCCTGCAGATAGGCGAGGTCGGAGGCGTAGAGGCTCTCGATGATCTTCGGGTTGACCTGCTCGAGCGAGCCGAGTCGGGTGATCACCCGCGCGAGAAGAATGACGATGAAGTACGCCTCGTTGCTCTGGACCCGTCCATCCTTTAGCGGCAGGATCTCGTCCGCCGCCGTGGCCAGACGCATGACGCCCTCGCGATGGAGGTTGCCTTCTGTGTCGACGTATCCCATCGGCAGCGTGAATTCGTGTTCGGTTTGAAACATGACGTCTCCTCTAAGCCCGCTCGAAGTACTCGCAACTGATCGTCAGGCTGTCGACGGCCACCTCGTTGCCGGTCGAGTTGAGGTCGGCTCCGTCCCATCCGCTCGGCCAGGCGTCCCTGAAGTTGTAGCGGACGCTCTCTTCGCCGAGGTCGTCCTGAAGGATGATCGAGCCGTTCTTGCGCTCGATCTCACCGCGCACGGCGGCGAGGTGCCAGTCGTAGAGCTCGCGCGAGTCGGTAATCCCCCAGTTCAGGGTGATATCGGGATAGCTAATCGTGCCGGGCAGCTTCCGAACCGTGCTGGGCTCGCCGCCTTCACGGTACTCGACCACCTCGACGGTCGAGCCGAAGCCGCTGCATTCTCGGAAACCGCCCTGCTGGATGCCGTCGATCTCGAGTACGAAGCGAAAGTTCTTGTAGGGGTCGTTGCGCATTGCAGATGTCTCCTTTGGTAAAGGGCTATTCCTCGATGCTGGGGCCGCCCGGTTGCTGGATTACCCGGAAGACGATGAACTCGGCAGGCGGTGCCGGATAGACGGTGACCTCGAAAGTCAGCAGGCCGAGCGCGATCTGGCTGGGCGGGTTGAGCTCTTCGTCGACGCGCACCCTGAACGAAGCGTCCGGGGTGATACCGACGAAGGCGCCCGTGTTCCAGACCGTGGTCAGGAAAGCGTCGACCTGACGTTTGACCGTCTTCCACAGTGACGGGTTGTTGGGCTCGAAGACCGCGAACTCGGTGCCTTCCTGAATCGACTCCTCGATGAAGAGCAGGAGACGGCGAACGTTGACGTAGCGCCACTGAGTGCTGGTGGTCAGAGTGCGCGCGCCCCAGATGCGGAAGCCGCGGTTCGGGCGCCGGCGCAAAACGTTGACACTGAGCTCGTTGAGGTGCCCGGCCTCGGTTTCGTTGAGGGTGCGCTCGAGGTCGAGTACGCCTCGAATCTGCTCGTTGGCGGGCGCCTTGTGGACACCCTTGGTGTCGTCGGTGCGGGCGAAGACGCCGGCGATGTGGCCCGAAGGCGGGACCAGGATCGTGCCCTCGACGTTGGGGTCGGGATTGTTGACGCAGATCCGCGGGTAGTAGAGAGCCGCGTAGCCGTTGTCGGAGTTGAGAGTGCCGCGTTGACCGCGAATGCCAGCCGGATCATTGGGGTCGGCGCCGGCCTGCGGATCCAGGATGGCGAAGCGGTCCTGCATCTTCTCGCAGTGGGTGATCATGGCGCCCTGCACCGCGAGATCCGTGCGATCGGGAACCGCCAGCATGGTGACGTCGTCGACGCGCTCGAGGCTGTCGATGGCGGTGATGTAGTGAGCGGAGCCGAGGGCGGTTGGGTCGTCGTCGACGCCGGCCGTGGTCGGGGCCGCGGCCGCGGCGACAGCCGGAACGTTGGCCGGTGGCACGCTTGGATTGGGAGGGTCGTCCGCCGGTGCGGCAGAGATCACGGCCGAGCCCTGAGTCGCCACCGCCGAGCCGAAATAGCGGCTGTGCCTCGGATCCATCGCTAGTTCCGAGAAGGTCTCGTCCGGGTGCGGGTTGAGAGCGGCGGTGTCGGTAACGATCAGGTTGAACTCGAGAGTCTGGACCTGGACCTGGGGA
The DNA here is from genome assembly GCA_024224155.1 of bacterium. Classification (NCBI taxonomy): domain Bacteria; species bacterium. Next base: position 5,698 of record JAAENP010000158.1, on the reverse strand, counting down.
TCGGCCGCCGCCATCGTGTAGGCATTGCCGAGAGCGGTTTCCAGGCTGAGGATGTGGTTGACCGTGTCGACCGCGCCGATGACCAGCTCCTCCGAGGTCGCACCCTGGGAGATCTCGACGTAGCTTCCGGGCTCGATCCCGGCGCTGTCGGCCACGCGGAACGAGGTGGTCCCCGCGGCCAGATCCGCAACCCGTACCGTTCCGGCGGGGATCGCCGCCGCCAGGTTGGCGGTAAAGGTCAGGGTGTTGCTGGGCTCGTCAATCAGCGCGATCTCGGCGGTATCCGTGGTGCCGCCGCCGTCGTCGATGAGAACCACGTCACCGACCCGAAACTGACTGTGATCGTCGACCTCGGCGGTGTTGTTGAGCGCGCCGCCGCCGGCAAGGTTGGCCTGTCCACGCTGGGCCTGGGTTGTCGCGATGTGGGCGGCCTGCACCTCGACCCGAAGGTCGTTGGCCCGGGTGCCTTCGTCGAGCGCGCTGACGACGATGGTCGTGTTGGCGCCGTCGCTCAGATCCCAGGATGCGCGCACCGCGGTGCCGGCGCGCACGAAGTAGCAGCTCGCGCCGCCGTTTTCGAAGAACCCCATGACGCCGTGGCTCGCATAGAAGAGCGGCGACATGAGATGGCCGCCGAACCTGTCGTGAAACTGGGTCGGGTTGGTGACCAGCGTCGGGACGTTGATCGGGCCCTCTCGGGCCGGCCCGACGATGGCCAGGATGCTGGTGGCGACACCTGCGATGGGGCCGGGTACATCGATCTCGTCGATGTAGACGCCGGGTACTTTGTTTACCGCGTTAAAAGCCATGGGTCCCTCCTTTTCGCTTGGTCTCTCGAATCTCTTGGTCTAGGGCGTCAGGGTTATCTCGTAATCGCTGGAGGAACCAGGTACGGTCACCACCTGCGTGTTTGGTTGGAAACCCACCGCGATGACTCGCAGCGTGCGATTGCCCGCCGGAACCTGGGGCAGGGAAAAGCGTCCTTCGTCATCGGAAACCGCGCGCAGACCGGCGTCGAGGACGTCGACGAACGCCCCGGGGATGCCGTTGCCGCCTGGGTCGACGACCAGACCGCCGATCTGGATCAGGGTTTCGTCCACCGTCGGCGTCCCGGGCGCGAAACCCGCGCGCTTGGTGGTGACCACCGGCCCGGTGACGTCCGGCACCCAGGGCACGCTGATCGTCACGGTCACCGAGAACGAGGCGCGCAGCTGGTTGCCCATCGCCGTCCAGAACTCGGCCGCGCCCTTGAGGCTGTCGACTTCGGGCGCGATCATCGGCAGGGGTGGCTCCTGGCCGGCGAGCGAGCCGGCCAGCACGGCTGCCGGCATGGTCGGGTTGCGGCCCAGGACCTGCAAGGTCTGCGACAGCAGCCGGTGCTCCTGCAGGAAGAGATCGATCCCGCCAACCGGCCAGGCGGTCACGAGATACGAGCAATCGATGCGCCGCGGCGGCTTGCGCCGGGTCGCCATGAAGCCGTTCCGCACGATCTCGGGCTCGTTGCTGCGCAGCTCGACGTTCTCGTTGACGTCGAAAAGGAACAGGTCGATCGCGCTCTGGGCGGGGTTGAAGGTCACGATCGGCCGGTCGAAGACGATGTCGGCAGCCGCGAGCTCGGGGAACTCCGCGGCCAGGCTGGGGGCGTCGAGCAGGTTGCGCAGGCTCTCGCTCAGGTCGCGAATCATGCGCTCACCTCCACCGCGCGCTCGTGACTCCAGCCGCGGCCGAGCTTCTCGTATTCGCGCCGGCTGGCGTCCCGAATATGCGACATCGAAACGGCGCCGCCGTCGGCGGCGGCCAGGTAGGCGGCGGCGACACAGATGTTCTTGATATTGCCTCCGGAAAGGCGCACGTCGCGCGCCAGCTCGGCGAAATCGAGCTCGCCCTCGAGCGGCACTTCGGGGGGCAGAGTCACCCGCCAGATCGCCTCTCGGTAGTCACGTGTGGGGAAGGGGAACTCGATCACGAACTGCAAGCGGCGCAGGAAGGCGTCGTCCATGTGGCGCCGCAGGTTGGTGGCGAGAATCGCGATTCCCTCGTACTCCTCCATCTTCTGGAGCAGGTAGCTGATCTCGACGTTGGCGTAGCGATCGTGGGAGTCGCGCACCTCGGAGCGCTTGCCGAACAGGGCGTCGGCCTCGTCGAAGAACAGGATGGCGCTGGCGCTCTCCGCCGCCGCGAAGACGCGGTCGAGGTTTTTCTCGGTCTCGCCGATGTACTTGCTCACGACCTGCGATAGATCGATCTTGTAGAGCCCCAGGCCGGGGTCATTCGCGACCACCGCGGCCGCCATCGTCTTACCCGTGCCGGTGGGACCCGCGAACAGGGCGCGCAGACCCTTGCCGTGGGACAGCTTGCGACCGAAGCCCCAGTCCCCGAACACGATGTGGCGATGGCGAACCTGGCTGGAGATGCTTCGTACCTGGGCCATCTCATGGTCGGGAAGCACGATGTCCTGCCATCGGTAGCGGGGCTCGATCTTGCGCGCCAGGCCCGCGAGCGCCGTGCTCGACTGGTCTCGGCAAGCATGTTGAATGTCGTCCTGGGTCACCGCGACGTCGCTCGGCGCGCGCCAGGTGGCCCGATCCCGCGCCGCCCGCATGGCGTCGTGGACCTGCCCCGGCGTGAAGCGGAATCGACCGGCGAGGGACCGCAGGCCGGAGCCTTGGATGGAGGCGTGCACCGAGTCCGCGTGCTGCGACCAGAAATCGGCTACCGCGGCCTCGTCCAGGGAATCGGATTCGAGCTCCACGAAGAGAACCTCGCCCAGCCGGCGCTGGGGGTGCCAGGAGCGCTCGCCAATCAGAACCGTGCATCGGCTCAAGAGTTGGATCGCCTCGAGCAGAACCTGGAGCGAACGCTCGGCCTCGGCGTCGCCCTTGAGCAGGCTGTCGAAGCCGGTAATGCAGAGAATGGCGGGCCAGAGAAGCGACTCGCGGGCGGCTCGCCAGAGCACTTCATCACGTGGGGTACCGGCGGGCAGGCCGGCCAGGTCCACTCTCAGCAGCGGCAGGCCGAGCTCCTCGCCGACGGCGACGGCTCTCGCCAACCGGCCGCTGCCGTAGGGCCCGCGCAGGTGCAGCGCGACGTTCGGCCGCACCTCGTTGGAGGCGTCGAAGTAGGCGCGAACCGACTGCCTGGTTTCCATGAACTCGCTCGGGCTCGCGAGGACCTCGGTGGAGGGCGCGGCCGGATCCAGCCACCGAACGGACTCGGCGATCAGCGGGTCCAGGACGCGGTTGCCCAGGAGCAGGCCGGCGATCCGGTCGTCGAGCGCAAGCGCCCGCGCCCGCAGCGGCACCGTGCCCTCGGCCATCTCAGAGAACCGCACCAGGCGATAGCGCATCAGGGGCGCCATGGGGTCGAAGATCGATCGCAGGTCCAGACGCTCGCGCGGCATCGCACCGGTCAGCTCGAGCACGAGGTCGACGCTCGGCCGCTTGCGGGTCACGTCGTCGTGCAGGTACCCGAACAGCTTGTCGTACTTGCGGTCGATCTCGGACGCCAGGCAGATGAGAAGACACTGCTCCTCGGCCCGGGTGAGCTGAAAGAGCCGCGTCATGTAGGGGAGCGGCAGGTAGACGCCTTCTTGCCGGCTTCGTTCCACCTGGACGTCGATCGAATCGCGCAGCTCGCGCGCGCTGGCGTCGAGATCGCGAAGCCTTGAGCCGATCGTGGCGTCCGTATCCTCGGCGAGTCCGAGGAGCCGCGCGACCTCGGTATCGGTAATGACCAGGCCCTGAAGCTGCGCCAGCGGATCGTCCGGCGACCGCCGGGATCGAAGCACGGCGGCCTGGAGAAGGAGATCCAGCCGGGCCAACTCGGCCTCGAGATGGGCCCAGGCGTCGGCGTACGGTTGGGGCTCGGGCGTTGTTGACGGTGCGCTCGGTGCACCCACCTCAGGGGTTTCGACGGGCGTGTCGCGGTCACGGTCGGAAGCACTCCGGCCCCAGGTCACGGCCGCTCCTCCACGGCGGTCCGAGAGCACGCTTCACCGAGCGTCTCGCGGATCTCGTCGACCAGGCGCTGAAAGGAGATCTCTCTGATCGGAATGGTCTCGGACCTGAGCTCGACTCGAAAGGCCTCGCGCCCGTTGGGCGTGATCGTGAAGATCTTGAGTCGCGGATGCTCCTTTAGCAGCGAGTCCGCGGCCGGAGGCGGTGTGCCGTCGGGGCTGGCCATGATGACCACGTCGGTCTTCGTGCTCTCGACCAGGGACCCGAGGTCGGTTTGCTCGGCGGGATAGCCGACGACCTGAAAGTCGTCCTCCTTGTTCAGCAATGAGCTGACGATTTGTCGCAGCATCTGAGGAAGACCCACTACGGCGATTCGAATTGGCACGACTCCGGACCGGTAATCACGTCTCTGTCAACAACCGACGTTCGGCATTGTGTTGGCCGGCGGTCCCGCTGGGAATCCACCCTGAGATCGAATTAGGATCGAATCCGGGGTCGAGATCGGTCGGTGGCTCCATGAGCGCCAGCCGGCCCCGCCAAGGCGCGTTTCCCCGCATCCCGCAGGCCGGAAAGGGCTTAGCCGACCTCGCCCAGATCCAAAGGACTAGGACCGTCCGGGGGTGGAGATCTAGACCCCGGCCGAGGGTGTCTTGGCGAGTTTGGCCTTGGCTGCGATCTGTGGTATGAGGAGCGTCAGGCGCTCAAGCTAAAGCTTTGGGGGGTGGGTGAACTGGAGGTGGTTGGTGTCGGAACTGGGAAGGTTGAAAGTCTTGATCGTATCCGACGTGCGCCTCTACCGGGAGGGGCTGACGCAGGTTCTGAATCAGGACGGCCGGCTCGGGGTGGTCAGCAGTGCCGAGAGTGCCGCCCTGGCGATCGAGCAGGTCGAACGCTACGAGCCGGAGTCAGTGCTCCTGGACACGGCGATTCCCAAGGCCCTGGAGACCATCAGCACGATCGCCCGGCAGGCTCCCCAGACCAAGGTCATCGCGCTGGGTCTCAGCGAGTCGGAGGAGGAGGTGGTGGCGTGTGCCGAGGCCGGGATCGCCGGCTACGTCTGTAGAGAGGGCTCGGTGGACGATCTGGTGAGAGCGGTCCAGGACGCGGTTCGCGAAAGATTCGGATGCTCCCGCCGGATCGCGGCGGCCCTCGTGCGCAGAGTGCGACATCTGACCGCCCAAAGAAACTCGGTTCATGCCAAGTTGACCCCGCGCGAATACGAGATCGCGGAACTGCTCGATCAGGGATTGACCAACAAACAGATCTCGAGCCGCCTCTTCATCGAAGTCGCGACGGTCAAGACCCACGTGCACAACATCCTGGAGAAACTGGGTGCCCGCAGCCGCGGCGAAGCCGCCTCGAAGATCCGAGGCATGAACCGCCCACGCTTCGGCCGAGAGATGAGAACTCGGCTCGGTTCGACGATCTGAGCCTCTGGGCCTCCTGCGCGTGTTCAACTTACTCGTCGAGCCCGGCGGACGTCCTTCAGGAACTGCTTGGCGCTGTAGGACGAGACTCGCATCCGGGCCTCGTCCGTCGTCGCGCGGTCGGCCCGGATTCCTCTTGCAGGTCGCCAGAGACCTCCGCGCTGGTTGATGAGGTCGCGGGCGGGCTCGAGCCAGGCCTTGATGCCTTCGAAGTCGGGGTGATGTCTGGGGTTCTCGTCGATGGGGTAGAGGATGTCCTTGGCGGCCCAGTAGTCCAGGGCAACCGGATCCTGACTGGCGGCCAGGCGGTTGACG